>NZ_QSKJ01000009.1:0-109043 GCF_003469895.1 Collinsella sp. AM28-11LB | reverse complement strand
TATGCCGGAATCTCTCCCACAGAAACCACCGAAGAGCCATAAAAAGAAGGTCGGCTCCCTCATGATCGCCGCCGTTATCCCGGCCGCCATCATGGGCATAACCGAACCGCTCGAGTACTCCTTCCTCTTTGTAGCACCCGTACTCTATGTGGTCCACGCCCTGCTGTGCGGCATCGCGTATGTACTCACCTACCTGGTACAGTTCAATGTGCCCGGGCCTTCCGCCTTCGGCGGACCGCTCCTCTCGTGGATCTTCAACGGCATCATGAACGCCGACAAAGGCTCCAACTGGTTCTGGCTTATTCCGCTCGGCATCGCTTACTTCGGGATCTATTACGTGCTGTTCCGCGCCTTTATCAAGAAATTTGACCTCAAAACCCCGGGCCGCGAGGATGATGACACGCAGGCAGCGGATGACACGTCGGCCATCGACTCCAAAGCACCTGTCCAGGTAAGCGAGCTCATCCCACAGATCGTGGAAGCCGTGGGCGGCGCCGATAACATCTCGGGTGTCAACGCCTGCTTCACTCGCCTGAGGCTCAGCCTCAAAGACACCGCCCTAGTCAAGGACGATAGCGTCTTCACCAAAGACCTCGGCGCCAGCGCCATCGTGCACGTTGGCGGCGGTGTTCAGATCGTTTACGGCAATAAAGCTTCTGTCTACAAAGTCGAAATGAGAGAATACTTGGGCATGGAATAAATCCGTCCCATAGCTTCACCACAATGCTCCGGAGATGGCATATCCGCTCCGGGGCATTATTGTTTGGAGTGATTTGAATGTCGATGTACGAGGTCTATTCGAACCTCAGGTCTTGTATCGAAGACGTCGAGAAGGGCGGGAGCCTTGACGCCCACATCGCACTCTACGCCCTTTCCCATCACGACGAGGTTCCAGAGCTCTCAATAGAAGAACTTGCCCGCGCGTGCAATACATCGCCCGCGACCATCTCACGCTTCTGCAGGCGCGTAAACGGCTCGAGCTTTCGATCGTTCAAAGAGCAAGTTGACGACTTCAACGCTTGGCTCCAGCGTGAGACAACCGAGGCAAGGGCTCATAAGCAAATCGATATACCCTGGTATTTCGATATCGTAGAGACCTCTTTGCTTGAAACAAAACGCCTGCTCACTGAGGATCGACTCGAGCAGGCCGTTGACTGGCTTCTCGATGCGCAAAATGTCTACGTATACGGAAGCTCATTCTCCAATCTCGCCGCCCGCTCACTCTGCGAAAAGCTGAGCCGCGTAAACCGACTGTGCTTCTCATTTGGCTCCGTCAAGGGACAGGAGACGTCACTCTGTCTGCTCCAACCCGACGATCTAACCATCTTTGTATCGTTCTCAGGAAAGACGAGCTATATCTTCAATCTTTACGTTGAGGCCAAGCGGCGAGGTTGCCGCGTTATTTGGATATCGAGCAACATGGCATTCGATAACAACGGGGCGCGTGAGCTCTTGCTACCCGTGAGCACGGAGTCACTCAGCGAGTACTCGACCGCCTTGGTTGAGGGCATGAGCCTACAAAGCGCGGTTAACGCTCTATATATCAGCTGTGCAAATCGACTTCGGGCGCAGCGCTAGCCGCAAACATGCTAGAACTGAAAAGAACGCACCTCACCGTCGCAAGGCGTCCGAATACACGATAGGCAGTGCCAAAAGAGAGCAGCGAGCACGTCATGTACTTGCCCATTCGCCCCAAAACAGCACAGGTCGGCGCCCGATTGAAGAATCGGACGCCGACCTGTATTAATCTTGATCGTGTGGTTGAGTCGTTTACTCCATGCCCAGCAGCTCGCGCATCTGAGTCGCGTAGTTAGATGCCATGTTGCCGTAGACAATCTGCACGCCGCCGTTGACATGCACGATGCCACGCGCTTCAAGCTTTTCGGTAAACTCGACGTCATCAACCACCTTGTCACAGTCATTGAGCTGGATGCGCAGACGGGTGAAACAGGCCTCGACAGACTTAATATTGTTGTCGCCGCCCACTGCCTCAACGATGGCGGGAATGAGGTCGCTGATCACGGTCTTGGGAGCCTTTTCGGCCTCGTCGTCGGACTCTTCCTCGCGGCCAGGGGTCTTAAGGTCCTTCTTAAGAATGATGAACTTGAAGACGAAGTAGTACACCACGAAGTAGATGGGGCCAAGGAACAGGATAACCTGCCAGTTGGAGCCCTTGCCTGCACCCATAATGCCGTTAAAGATCAACGACAAGAGCGGGCCACCGAAGGACGCGGAACCAGCCACGTTGAACTGCAGGACATAGGTCAGCGCATAGGCAAGACCAGCCATGAGAGCGTGGAACACGTAGAGGATGGGCGCGATAAACAGGAAGGAATACTCGAGCGGCTCGGTAATGCCGGAGAGGATGCAAGGCACCACGATGGCGATCATGAGCGCTGCGGTCTTCTTCTTGTTCTTGGGAAGCGCCGTCTTGTAGAAGGCGAGTGCAGCGCCGGGCAGGCCGAACATGGCGAAGATAACCTTGCCGTTCATGACAAAACGGCTGACCTCGATGTTAAACGGCGTGCTAGGAGAGCCCAGGATCGCATTGTAGATATTGATAGCGCCCTGAACGGTCTGGCCGTCGATGGTCTCGACGCCACCGAGCGACGTGAAGAAGAACGGCAAATAGACAAAGTGATGCAGGCCAAAAGGCAGGAGCATGCGCTCGCCGGCGCCGTAGACAAATGCACCAAAGGCACCCGTAGTCTTGATGAACTCGGACAGCGCACCGAGAGCGTTCTGAATAAACGGGAAAACAAAGGACATGACCAATGCGAGGATGCTGCATGAGAGCAGTGTTACCGCCGGAATAAAGCGCGTACCGTTGAAGATGGAGAACACGGCGGGCAGCTCAATCTTGTAGTAACGGTTATGCAACCATGCGACGATTGCGCCCACCAGAAGACCGCCGATAACGCCAGTGTCGAGCGTGGTGATACCGAGAATCGTGCTCTGGCCCGTCGTAAGATTCGCGGGATCGATAACGCCAGTCGCCGTAAGGAACGTGCCCATCACGGAATTCATGCACATGTAGCCCAAAAAGCCACAAAGCGCCGCGGTAGCCTTCTCGGACTTGGCGAAGCCATAGGCGAGACAAATCGAGAAGATAACCGGGATGTTGTTCATAACGATGCCGGCTGCGGCCTTGAGAATCGAAAAGAAAATCGCAAAGCCCGGAGCAGCAAGCCAGGGAACAGCTGCCGTAAGGGTGGGGCTGGTAAAGGCATTGCCAAAGCCCTGGAGGATGCCGGCAATTGGCAGAATCAGCACGGGCGTCATGAGGACTTTGCCCAGGCGCTGGAACTTTGCCAGCAGCTCATCTTTGTTCATGGGATACCCCTCTTAAAGAAACGGGGCGCGCGGCTCTACAATCCACACGCCCCATAACAGTTATCAAGCGATATGGAACTAGTTACTTAAGCTCCGGCCAATAATCCTTGTTCGCCTCGATGAGCTTGTCGAGCACCTTACGAGCCTTCTTAGCATCACCGACCAGACGATTAAGCGTGAGTGCCTGCAAAGCCTTCTCGTAGGAACCCTCCATCCAAGCCTCAACAGTCAGGCGCTCATAGGCGTACTGGTTCTCCATAAGGCCGCGATAGAATGTACCGATTTTGCCAACAGCATAGGGCTGCGGGCCATTGGCGCCCACGCTTGCCGCGACCTCGACCATGGCGTCATCGGGCATCCCCTCGATAATGCCGTTGTTGGGCACGATGACAATGAAGGTCTTGTTGGTGTTGCGATAAATGGCCGAGGTGATTTCCACGATCATATCGCCATGAGCGTCGTTTTGCACAACCGAGGAGTTCTTTGCGGTGCCGACTTTGGCAACACGCTCGCACTCGGCGAACACGCGCTTCTCACGGCCGTTGATAACCTCATCGGAGCGTGTGTAGTCGGGGTCGAGGTGAGCGACCTTGTACTCGGGATACAGATAGTACTGCAGATAAGTGTTGGGCAGATAGTCGGGGAAGTCCTCGAGCATGTCCTTGACCATGGCGTAGGTATCGAGCCAGGACTGGTCACGCTGCTCGGCATCGGCAGGAAGGAAGCCGTTCTTCTCCGTGTACTCCTTAATTTGCGGGACGAGGTCATGACCCTCTTCATCGTAGATGTGCTTGAACCAACCGAAGTGATTGAGGCCAAAGTACACGGGCTCCGTCTTGCTCATATCGCGACCGAGCAGGCGACCGTAAGAGCGCATGAGGTTGACAGGCTGGTCGCAGATGTTGAGGACGCGATGCTCATCGGGCAGAACGCGCTCGAGACCATATGCCACAATAGCAGCCGGGTTGGTGTAGTTGATAATCCACGCCTCCGGGCTATGAGCGCGAACGTCGTTGACGATCTCAACCATGTCATGCATGGAGCGCATACCGTAAGCCATGCCGCCGGGGCCCACCGTTTCCTGGCCGATGATTCCCATATGCAGCGGAATCTTCTCATCCTTGCTGCGCATCTCATAGCCGCCGGTACGAATCTGGCAGAGCACAAAGTCAACGTCAGTGTATGCCTCGTCCTTATCGGTGGTGTAACCAAACTCCACACCGGGCTCCTCCTCGGCGAAGAGGATCTTGCCAAACTCGCCAATCGGACGCTGACGCTCGGCATCGATGTCATAGAGCATCACGCGGTTCAGCGGCAGAATGTCCATGTGCTTGGTCAGGGCTTTAAGAATGCCAGGGCACCACGTGGAGCCGCCGCCAACGATCACAATATTGAGCTTATCCTTCATGTTCCGTCCCTCCAGGGTTGGCTGATCGGTGTTCTCGAAGACCTTGGGCTCCGCGGTTGTCCTCGGCTTGCTTCGTTTCGATTGATATTTTGCGACATAAGGTCATTTGCGAGTCCCCGTGTGAGCCAATGCGAAACGGGGACACATGATTTCGCTCACGACACAGATATGTGTAGGCAAACACGCGCGTTTGCCCAGTTCATAGGCAATAGGCAATCTTGACCGATTACCGATTTCTCTCCTGGCTACACAAAGCGGTACCATATGTACGACGAGGTGCGAGGGGCTGAAACATCTTATGAAAGATCAAGAATCTTTTTATGATCATGTGCGGGCTGGCGAGAGCAAGCTCAACGATCTCGAAAGCGAGATCATGCGCTACATCATCGAGCTGCGTGATGATATTGACGATGTCACGCTTAAGAGCGTTGCTGAACGGTTCTTTGTCGCTCCCAATACAATCGTCAGGCTTGCTCATAAGCTTGGCTTCTCGGGGTTTACGGAGCTCAAACAATCGTATTCCGCCTCGCTCGATCGCAATCGATTCACTATCGAGGCACTTCCTCTTGATACCCAGCTCGTACAGACCAAAGATCTGCTTAACGACCGGGTCATCGACTCGGTTGTAAGCCTTATCCAGGACGCCTCGCATATCGTGTTCTTCTGCTCGGGCTTTTCGAAATACCCGTGCCTCGAGATGGCTGAAAAGCTCAAAATAATGGGCAAGAACACCGATACGCTCAGCGAACGCCATGTCATGAGGCATTACGCAGAACTGCTTGGCAAAAACGACCTGGTCTTCAGCGTTTCCGTAAGCGGCGAGACGCAGGTGTCTATTGACGCCACATCGATAGCCAAAACGCGCGGATGCAAGGTCGTCACACTCACCGGCTTTTCTCGAAATTCTCTCTCGAAACTAGCCGACTACCCTATCTACACCGTGCAAAAAGAAATCCGCTTGGGCAGCATGGACCTCGACAGTCGATTAATGTTCTATTACGTTTTCGAATTGATATTTGAGCGCTACTTCAAACTGGCTAAGAAATAAAACTCTGTATGCGCCCGGCTTCGACTCTTTAGCAGCCTTCTATATGAAAGGTATCGTTCTATGCAACGCGTACTGTTTATCTGTCATGGGAATATCTGCAGATTCAGAAAAATGCCTAGCTAGTTAGGATCCCGGCGAACCATATCGCGTACCTTACGACGTTTTTACGACTTTGAGCCCCGATGCGATATTGCCGTGATGGAGAAAAGCAACTCCTTTCGCCTTTCCCCAGTAGCTGAAGAACGGAGAATCGAGCATAAGCATTCCTTTCCGGTCGTCTCAAACCTCTGCAATTTGGAGGGTAAATCGCGAAAGCTAATATCTCAAACACCAGAAAAATCAAGTCGATGACCTCGCTCAACATTCACGATGTTAGTGTCGGAAAAATTTAGCCAAATATAGTCGGCCGAGATTGACCAATCCCGGCCGACCCATTTTGGCCAACACGCCCGCATCTATGACTTTCCTATCGCATTCCTACATCCCCTCGGGCTGGATCCCCCTCACCTTCACCGCCTGGGGGACGGCCTCCACCGAGTACGTGTCGAGCCCCCTGCCGCGGTAGCTCGGGCCCCGCATCACGAACACCGACGCCTTGTCGAGCAGCCTGTCGAGGGCGGCGTGTTGGCGCCACCAGCGTAGTGGCGGCGGGGAGGCACGGTGGCCATTATTCGGTGACCGGGATTGGTCAAAATCGGTTGACTATTAGCGGCTAAAATCGCCCGGCGCTAACAACGACGCCCACCATCGCATGCTAGTTACAAGAAGCGGATGCACTAGTATTCTTTCAATCGACTTGCAAACCCCTTCAAGCGTCCAACGCAATGGCGTGCTTTCAGACGCAACGCCTCCTTGCGTCCGCATTATTGCTTTGTTAGACTCTACGGAAGAATTCAGCGCAGGCCCATATGCCAAGCCAGCGCCCCGGAAAGGAAAAGGATTCGTGAAGCTGTAGACGATACATATCGACGCCAATTTGCAAATTGCCATCTATCCAAGAATAAATCTGGCTGCACATTTGTCGTATCGTCTTTTCACTGATCCTCGTATATCCTAAACACTACCTTTGCGAGCATTGCCGTCGACTCATTTTCTTTCAGCTTGACTCGAGTCGACGGGCGTTCACGTTGGTCGGAACGAGCCAATCAGAGCATATGCGGCAAAACGCGGCCTCCCATGCCGAGGAGGCACAATGTCAAGAACCAATTTGAACAGCTCCACCACCCTCGTTCTTTCCCATATTACTTATGCATATCCTGGCAGCGCAATGCCCGCACTCGACAACGTGTCGGCGACATTTGCCCCCGGCTGGCACGGCATCGTCGGAGACAACGGGTGCGGGAAATCAACTTTCGTCCGCATTGCGTGCGGACTTCTGATTCCAGATCGCGGCGTCGTTTCACCGCGTCTCGTCTCCGCATATTGCGCGCAAGAAGCCGGAGTCGAACCGCCCATGCTCTTCGATTTTGCGTGCGACTTCGCCCCGGCGACCACGCACCTCAGAAGGATGCTCCGCATCACCGATGATATGCTCTGGCGTTTTTCCGAGCTCTCCGGTGGCGAGCAGAAGAAAATTCAAATAGCCGTCGCGCTTTGGCAGAATCCCGATCTTCTGGCAATGGATGAACCGACTAACCATGTGGACGCAGAATGCAGAAGGCAGATTTGCAAAGCACTCGCCGAGTACAAGGGTATTGGCCTCCTCGTCTCGCACGACCGTGCGTTGCTCGACTCCTTGGCAAAGGACTGCCTGTGCTTTGAGTCGGGGCACGTCACCATGCGCCCCGGCAACTACTCCCAAGCTCGCTCGCAGGCGAATCTGGAGCGCGAAAGCGCGGCGCGGGCCAAATCGATTGCGCGATCCGAAGAAAAGCGCATGAAGGCTGAGTATATCAGGCGCGTTGAAAACGCCTCACGGTCCGCATCCAAGAGAAGCGCCCGTCATGTCGATCCGAAGGATCACGACGCGAAAGCACGAATCAAACTCGCCATTCTCACTGGCAGAGACGGCGTTGCGGGCAAGCTCGCTTCGCGCATGGACTCCCGAATCCAGCGCGCGCAAGCCGCCGTCGACGCCCACCATGTCGAAAAGCGCTACGAAAGCACCTTGTGGATGGAAGCGCAACCCAGCCCGCGCAAAACACTGATTCACGTCAGCTCAGATCGCATACCGTGCGGCCCGAGGCAATCTTTGCGGGTTCCCGAGATTTATCTGGGAAATACCGATCATCTGGGCATAAGCGGCCCCAACGGAGCGGGGAAAACAACACTGGTCAAGCATATCCTGGAGATATTGGAAGGCCGCAAGGCCACGGGATTGGACATTCGCACGCTGTATATCCCTCAGGAAGTCGACGATTCATCCTCAATTGAATTCCTCTCGGAAATCAAGGACCTGCCCCAAGCCGAACGTGGAGCCCTGCTTTCGATCGTTGCGCAACTCAATTCGGATCCCGAACGAATATTGTCCGGCGAGAACATCAGCCCGGGGGAGCTGCGGAAGCTCATGCTCGCCCGCGGTATACTAGATGCCCCCGAAATCATCGTCATGGACGAACCCACGAATCACCTGGACCTGCACTCGGTGGAGGCACTCGAGCGAGCGCTTTCCGCCTTTCCCGGCGCGCTTGTTTTGGTGAGCCATGACGAGCAGTTCCTCTCGGCCTCATGCCCCCTCCGCTTGGATTTGGCCCCAGAAGAGGAGCACACTATTGGTCAGCCCCTCCTCTAGCGCTCAGGCATGTCTTCTGCAAGCCGCCTTCTTCTGATATCCCCTCCCCCGTTTTGCAAGCAACTCAGCGCAAATGGCCCATCCCCCTCAGCCTGAAGGCTCAGCGACACCAACGATACCGACGATTCAATATCTGGATGTCCATATTTGCCCCATCTGGGTGATTATTAAATTGTGTTTGTTCCGTGATTGAATACTTTGTCATCATTACGCCCCACTTCTTCTCATCAGAGGACGTCGAGAACGACAGGTCCTTGCGAAATAATCCCAGCTCAGAAGCTTATGGCATGATGTGCTCACCGAATGCTCGATGACGATTGACGAATCGTCGGTAATATCCAATTTTAGGAAAGAGGTGTGTATGACCCGACCGAAGATCATGCGCGGACCGTTTGAATGCGGCTCCATCTCAACAACCAGTACGGCAATGTCGTCTATAAAGGAGTCTTCGGCGAGCATGCCGACTTGTTCTGAACGAGCTGTTCGACATGCCCTGAAGGCCGAAGAGATGTTCTCTCGCGTCATGTATCGCCAGATTCTTTGTGCCCACACGAAGCTCCATGGGGCAATGTTTGGGGACGATGATCTTCATGCCGCAACAAGAAATGTCGAGGAGATCTTGCGCAACGTCCTGCGCCTCTATCTCGATGTCCACGGCGAGCCGCAACGCGGAGTCAGCAAATAATTGGATTGAGAGGAGTTCGAGTATGAGGAAATTGAATCAGTTTATGAAGTTAGATTGGGAAGCTTTTGCGAAAGGCAAGCGTTTCCTTTGTGTCGGAGGTGGTAAATGGGTTGATTAAAACACCAAAGAGCATCGCGGCACCAAGATCGACGTGGTGATCACAACCGATAACACGCAGTATCACCAAAACGAAGGCGAGGTGGTCAGCAATCGTTTCGAGAAGCTTTCCATCAAGGTTTCGAACGATATCGAGATTCCCGTCAATCAGCACGTCATTCCCACCGGCGTGGTCGCAAAGGTTTACGGTGATTATCGCAACCAGTTGTCCATCACGGCGGACGGCATTACCGTCATCCCCGCGAAGGGCTAGGTGATTGTGGTGCGTTACTCCAGTGGCGCACCGGCGATCGTGTATTCGACCCCCAGCGCAAAGCTTTGTGTGCTGGGGGTCGCTTTATTTGCGGTCGCCGCGTGCGTTTATTGCATCGGGCTATTCGTGAACACCATTCTTGCGCCCATCGCCATAGAGTCCAGTACGGTGGTGGCGTTTGGCGGCAACCTTACCTCCGCAGCGGCCACTCTTAGCCTCGCTGGGACCATGTTGTTTGCGGGAGGGATCACACATTACGTCATGCTATCTGAATCAACACGGTTGCATGCACGCATTAGGAAGGGGCTCTTTGATCCACGTTACGGGAATCCTCTACACCTGCGAGAAGGCGAGCTTCTTCCCGACATCTCTTGCAAAGAGACGGCTCCTGGACAGTTCGAGCTCGCCATCTCAACCTCATCCTCAACGGCAGAAGAAATATCGAAGATGGGACCTAGCATTAGCTCCCGACTTCGCGGAAGGTTCTCCCGCTACGCCGTCGTACTTGCCGAAGCAGACGTCGCATGCAATCAAGTGACCTTCTTCCTTGAAGATGTGACGTTGCATCGAGAGATCAAGGCATCGCGTGTCGAGGATTTGTGCCCGGCGAACGCCTACGAATTCCGCGTTCAAAACGGCACGAGCATCGACCTCCGCACCTCCGGTTCCATGCTCATCGCTGGAAAGACCACGGGCGTGATCGCCCTCTTGCTCCAAGCCCTGTTGGCTGGTCCTGACGGACACGGATCGCAAGTCCTCATCATAGACCCCAAGCAGGCCGAGCCCTCCCGACTTCCTCGCGTGGTTTCACTGAATGCTGACGGGGACGCTCGCGCAATCCTGTCTGCGTTATCACGGTTCGCCGACAGCATCAAAGAGCGACAGAGCTTCCTCAACGACAGGTCGACAGAGACGGGAGACGCCGTGCACTGGTGGGATGCGGGGCTTCACGTTTCGCTTCTCTTCATGGATGAGTACGTGGCACTCCGCACGCTGTTTCCCAAGCGCGCGAGCAAGGAGGACCCCGATTACTGCCTCGCGACGTTTGATGGGCTGGTGAAGCGCATCGTAACGATGGGGGCGAGCGCGGGCTGCTACGCCATCATCTCGATCGCCGAGGCGTCTGTTGAGGAGGGGGGCTTGCCGTCGATGCTGCGCTCGGCGTGCAGCACCCGCGTCCTCTTCAAGCCGACGCTTCCCGAGGCGCGGCTCATATGGGGCGCGGAACGCCTGCTCGACCTCGGTGCACCTCGCACCTTCTCCCCGGGCGACGCTTGGTTCAGCAGTACGGACGGGGCGCACGACCGCATCGGCTTTGTGCATTTTCCGATCATGGACTTCCCCGTGTACCGCGAGCTTGGGCGGCTCCTTGACCTGTACTTCAGAGAATAACCACCGCGGGGTCCGCTTCGCGCAGCAAAAGCGGACCCCGTCGATTGTTCCATTACTTGAAATTCTGCTCATTTATGCGCCTTGGGGAGCTTGTTATCCCAAGGCGCACCCTCGGGCGCGTTCCAAAATCGTCCCGAAATAGCTCATTTACGAGAAAGGACTCGGAACCATGACCAATTCTCTGCCCATGAAGACCCGCGCGATGATGTACGAGCAGCAGCTCGATCACCTGCCCCGTCTTGTGGACGAAATGTACCGAAGAATCGAAACACTCGCCCCGAAGCGCTATGCGGGCATCGTGCACGACAGCGACACGACGGACGCGGGACGTCCGGCAGCCGCGCATCTTCACGTGATGATGGAGTTCCAGAATCCGCGCTCGCTCAATAGCATCGCGAAGCTCCTTGGAGATAAACCTGAGCGCATCGAGGCTTGGAAGGCAGGTGTGGAAAACGGTTTTTCCTACCTGTGCCACAGAACGGATGGCGCACGATCCAAGCATCAGTACGACCCCAAAATCGTGCGCTCCAATTTCGATTACCCAGCGCTACTTGCTTCTATTGAGTCGCGCGTTGCTCGAACGAGGTCCCATAGCAGCATCAAAGTCCTTCTCGATGACCTTCTCGAAGGTCGTATCGACAAGGAGTCCTTGATCTCTCAGCTCTCCGGATCCGAATATGCCCGGACATAGCGTCAGATCGAAGACGTTTATGCACGCCGCCTTCAGGTTCAGGCCCGGGAATGGCGGGGGTTGATGCTCAAGGGCGAAAGAAGGGTGGAATCAGTTTGGATCTTCGGGCCTGCTGGAACGGGGAAGTCCACCCTCGCAAAGCTCTATGCGAAGCGGAAGGGCGAACCGTTCTTCGTCTCTGGATCTACGAGAGACATCTTTCAGGGGTATGAGGGCAAGCACACGGTGATTCTTGACGAACTTCGTCCCTCATCCATCCCCTACGCCGACCTGCTTCGCATCACGGATCCCTATGCGATGGAGCATGAGGTGATGGCACCGTCCCGATATTCCGACAAAGCGATAGCCGCCGATCTCGTAATCGTCACGACGCCCTACAGCCCCTTGGAATTCTATGGAGAACAGATGCGCCGATCCGCGACTTATCGTCCGCAAAACGATGTCGACGGATTTGGTCAACTTGAGAGGCGCCTCTCCGTCGTTGCGGAGATGCAGACGAGGGAGATCTGTCTCTCTGAGTTTAGGCACGATCTCGACGGATACTGGCCGGTCGAAGGTTCCTCTCGTACAAACCCATATTCGAGTTATGCGCGAGGACTCGCCCCCTCGTCCTGCGCCAACGCTCTTTATAAAGAGCTTCTCGACACCGTTTCGCACTTGACAGCTTAACCAATCGGGCCCCGTGCGATAATCTTGAAATATCGCATCGGGGCTCTTTTCTGAACAGGAAGGAGCCTGCTAGTGACTGTGAGAAAAGACAGCAAAGGGCGAATCCTCAGACGCGGGGAAAGCCAGAGAAAAAACGGCCGTTACTGCTTCAAGTATGTGGATGCAAGAGGTAAAACGCGGAGCGTCTACTCGTGGACCTTGACAACTCATGATCTAACTCCGAAGGGGAAGAAAGCCAGTCCGTGCTTGCGCGCGTTGGAGCATGAGATCCAGCGCGATCTGCTTGATAAGGTCGCGCCGAACAATATGACAGTCTACGAACTCGCATCTCGTTACACTGAAACAAAGACTGCCGTGAAACAATCCACTCGAGCCGCCTACAAGACAATCCTCAATTTTCTTGCTACAGATGAATTCGGCTCGCGACGAATATGCGGTGTCACCTCCCTTGATGCCAAGGAATGGCTCATCAACCTGCAAAAAATCCACGGCAAGCGCTATAGCACAATCCATAGCATCCGTGGTGTTCTGAGACCGGCGTTTCAACTGGCAGAGGAGAACAGCCTGATTCGCCGAAATCCCTTCTATTTCGAGCTCGCAACGATACTGACAAACGGCATGGTTACACGCAAGGCCTTGGCCACTAACCAAGAACGCAGATTTCTTGCTTTCGTGGAGGGCGATGAACACTTTCACCGCTATCGTGACGCCATCTACATCCTTCTAAATACGGGCCTGCGCATTTCTGAATTCTGCGGTCTTACCGTCGAAGACCTTGATTTCAAAAACGGAAGCATTCGGGTAAACAAGCAACTTCAGCGGACCAGCAACATGCGATACTACATCGAACGTCCCAAGACGGAGAGCGGGATCCGCTATGTTCCCATGACTCAAGCCGTGACAGAGTGTTTCAGGAGTATCCTTGCGCAACGTCTAAAGCCTTCGAGTGAGCCGGTCGTTGACGGTGTTAGCGGTTTTCTGTTTCTTGATAAAAACGAGATGCCGCGTGTTGCCCTGCACTGGGAGAAGTACTTCCACCACGCGATAGAGAAACATAATCGCATCTACAAGGATGAGCTTCCCAAAATCACACCACATGTCTGCCGACATACCTTCTGCTCGAAGATGGCACGCAGGGGAATGAACCCTGCGAAGCTAAAATGCATCATGGGCCACTCCGACATCAACGTGACTTTTAACACATACACCCATCTTGATTTCGACGACGTCAGAGAGGATATGCTGAAAATTGGATGCAAAGGACGGTCAACATTGTGACAACAAGTCGTAAACCCTCGTTCTTTACGACAATTCTTACGACGCTGGAAAGAAGAATAATCCGCTCATTTATGAATCAATTTGATATTCTGTCCTTGACGAGGGATCAAAAAGCAGTGCGATTATCTGCGAAAACTCTGATATTCGAGAGGTTTTAGCCAATGCGCAAAATCCTATTTGTCTGTCATGGGAACATCTGTCGCTCGACGATGGCTGAGTCGGTGTTTGCCGAGCTGGTGCGCCGTGCTGGGCGCGAGGCGGAGTTCGTCATTGATTCTGCCGCGACCTCGACCGAGGAGATTGGCAACCCTCCGCATCATGGCACCGTCGCCAAGCTGCGCGAGGTCGGGATTCCCGTCGTTGCGCACCGCGCGCGCCAGGTTCGTCGCGCGGAGTATGGTGACTGGGACCACATCGTCTATATGGATGCCGAGAACGCGCGCGGCCTGCGTCGCATCTTCGGCGACGATGCCGACGGCAAGATTTCGCGGCTGCTGGATTGGACCGATCGCCCCGGCGACGTCGCCGATCCCTGGTACACCGGCAACTTCGATGCCACCTACCGCGATGTGCTCGCCGGCTGCACGGCCATGCTCGAGCAACTGTAGGCGCCCGGGCGGCGCGGATGCGTGAGCCACGCCATCGGCATAAAATGAGCGTGGATAATCTCCCGCATACAAATTGAGCGTGGATAATCTCCCACTTTGAACGCAAAACGGCGCTCTAAACGGGAGATTATCCACGCTCATTATCTTGGTGGGAGAAAATCCACGCTCGATTACTCGTCGACGATCTCGGCGAGCCAGACGTTCAACGTATCGACCTCGGGGCAGCAGAACTTTGCCGTGCCGGGCTCGTTGCCGGGCACGGTTCCGCCATAGCGCAGGATATCGATATAGGGAAAGCCCACGTGACAGGCCATGGCGCACATCTTGCCGCGATCGCGGTCGAAGTCGAAGACGTCGCCGGGCTTGTGACCATGGTGGCAGCGGCACGCACCCAGCTGATCCACGCAGCTCACGCGGATACGCGGACGCTTGCCACGCGGCGCGCCGAGCGGCCTGTTCTCGCCCGCAGGCTTGACGCCGCTCTCGTCAGCATTACTCATGGTCAATCACATCCAGGCAGGCCTCGATGGGCAGGCCGGCGGACTTGTCCTCTTGGTCGGCATTGCGCTCGATAAGCTCAGCCACCACACGCATGGCATCGGCCGTTGCGCGCTGCAGGCTCCAACCGGCCATCACGCGACCGACGAGCACCGCCGAGAACGTGTCGCCCGTGCCCGGGAAGTAAACCGGGATCAGGTCGAAGGGAATCGTGAAGTACTCCCCCGCCACGTGGTCGTAACCGATGACGGCGTTCGTGCCGTCGACCACAGCGCTCGTAATGACCACCGACTTGGCTCCCAGCGCGCGCATGGCGTCCACAAGGACGCGGGCCTCGTCAGGCGTGATTTGCTCGGCGATGGGCGTGTCGGTGAGCAGGCAGGCCTCGGTGTAGTTGGGCACCGCATAGTCGGCGCACTCGAGCAAGTGCCTCATGAGGCCGATCGTGGACTCGGGAACACCGGCATAGAGTTTGCCGTTGTCGCCCATGATGGGATCGACGAACACCTTGGTGCCCTTTTGCGCGCGGCGGTGACAAAAGTCCGAGATGATACGCGTCTCTTCCTCGGTCACGATAAAGCCGGTCGAGATAGCGTCGAACTCAAAGCCGAGCTCTTCCCAGATGGCGAGGCTCTGGCGCACGTACTCCGTGGTGTCGTGGATGTAGAACTTAGGATAGTTGAGCGTATCGGACACAAGCGCCGTCGGCAGGTTGTGGATGCGGTAGCCCATATGCGACAGCACCGGCAGCATGGCGGAAAGCGCGACCTTGCCGTAGCCGCACATATCGTTGATCAGCAGCAGCTGAGTGTTCTTCATGAGAGTCCCCCCTTGGGTCGGGAGCGGCGCAAAGTCGCCACAGTGCGACTAAGTGTAGCGCAGGGACCGTTGCGAGCAGGCGCCAGGGCCGCGAAGAGCGCATTGTTGCGGAAAGGTTTCGGAAAATGATCCCTTTTCCTCCGTCCCCCACGGATCATTCCAACATGTAAACGTCGATGTTTTGGCAATGCCAGCGAGCGGGTCGCATTTGAGGCAAGGTGACGTGAAACGAAAGGGTGCTGACCTTCTGGTCGCGCCCTTGAAGTTGAACGTCAGATTGTCCAAATGCGGCCCGCGCAGCGTCGGCTGGTCCGCCGTTCGTTAGAACGGCGGGACCAATAGGTTTGGTAAAACCGCGCAACAACTACTTTGGTACCTTGACATTCCTGTATAGCACTCCTAGATTAGTTAGGCACAAAACAATCCCACTACCTAACTAAAGAAAGGAGCGATACGAATTCATGTGCGATGAACCCCTTAACCTTCGTCCGCACGAGCCCGGCGGCGACCCGTCGCAACCGGCAGACGTGCCCGAAGCAGTTAACGGCGAAGACAAGCTCGCCAAGCGCATCCTGAGCGGCCTAGGCTTTTGCGGCCACTACATGCACTTTCACGGCGGCGGCGTGTCCGGCAAGGCGCCCATCGTCTGCCTGCTTGCCAAGCAGGAAAACGGCGAGATGTCGCAGCAGGAACTCGGCATGCACTTCGACCTCAAGCCGGGGTCGCTTTCCGAAATCTTGTCCAAGCTCGAGTGCGCCGGCATCATCGAGCGCAGCCGCAATCCAAAAGATCGCCGGCAGCTCACCATTCGCCTGACCGAGATCGGCTGGGAGAAGGCCCGCATCGACCAAGCCGCCCGCATCCGCTTTAGAGAGCAGGCCTTTAGCGCCCTCAACCACGACGAGCGTGAACAGCTCGCCGAGATGCTCGAGAAAATCCGCGTAACCTGGGAGGAACTGGATGATTAAAACCCTTATGGGCAGCATCCGCGATTACATGAAGGTCACGATCGCCACGCCGCTGCTGGTGCTTGGCGAGGTAATCTGCCAGATGATGATCCCGTTTATCACCGCCGACATGATCGATGCCATCAAGGACGGCACTGCCGTTACCGAGATGCTGCCCACCGCCGGCCTTCTCGTACTCATCGCGCTGACGTCACTCGCCTTTGGCGCCGCCGCGGGCATCACCTGCAGCCATGCCAGCTGCGGCTTTGCCAAGAACCTGCGTCGCGACCTGTTCTACAAGATCCAGACGTTCAGCTTCGCCAACATCGACGAGTTCTCGAGCTCCTCGCTCGTCACGCGCCTCACCACCGACATCAACAACGTGCAGCAGGCCTTTATGATGCTCATCCGCATCGCCGTGCGCTCGCCGCTGGTGCTGGTCTTTGCCTTTACCATGGCATACGCCATGGGCGGCAGCGTCGCCATGGTCTACCTGGTCATCATTCCGCTGCTGGGCTTTGGCCTGTTCTTTATCATCTACAAGGTACGTCCGATCTTTGCCCGCGTGTTCCACAAGTACGACGCCCTCAACGAATCCGTCGAGGAAAACGTCACCGGCATGCGCGTGGTCAAGAGCTATGTGCGCGAAGACTTTGAGAAGGAGAAGTTCGCGACCGCTGCGCGCGACGTCCAGATGGACTTCACCCGCGCCGAGAAGCTCCTTGCCTTTAACAACCCCATGATGAACATCTGCGTCAACGGCGCGTTCGTCGTCATCATCTACCTGGGCTCCAAGCTCATCATCACGAGCCAGGGCACCCTGTTCGACGTGGGCCAGCTCTCCTCCATCTTTACCTACGGCTTCCAGATTCTGATGAGCCTAATGCAGCTGTCGATGATCTTTGTCATGGTAACCATGGCAGACGAGTCGGCGCACCGCATTACCGAGGTGCTGGCCGCCGAGCCCACGATCGCCAACCCGACCGAGCCCGTGCACGAGGTTGCCGACGGCTCCATCGACTTCGATCACGTGAGCTTTAAGTATTCCGAGTATGCCCGCCGCCAGGCGCTCGACGATATCGACCTGCATATTAAGAGCGGCGAGACCATCGGCATTATCGGTGGCACCGGCTCGGCCAAGTCGACGCTCGTGAACCTGATCGCCCGCCTGTACGATGTCACCGAGGGCACCGTGCGCGTCGGCGGCGTAGACGTGCGCGACTACGACCTGGACGCGCTGCGCCACCAGGTAGCCATGGTCCTGCAGAAAAACGTGCTGTTTAGCGGCACCATCGCCGAGAACCTGCGCTGGGGCGACCCGAACGCCACCGACGAGGAAGTCCGCGAGGCCGCACATCTGGCCTGCGCCGACGAGTTCGTCGACGGCTTCCCCAAGGGCTACGACACCTGGATCGAGCAGGGCGGCTCCAACGTTTCCGGTGGCCAGAAGCAGCGCCTGTGCATCGCGCGTGCCCTGCTGCGTCGCCCCAAGATCTTGATCCTGGACGACTCCACGAGCGCCGTCGACACCAAGACCGACGCCAAGATCCGCGAGGGCCTGGCGAGCTACCTGCCCAACACGACCAAGCTCATCATCGCCCAGCGCATCAGCTCCGTGCAGGACGCCGACCGCATCATCGTCATGGAGGGCGGCCGCATCAAGGACATCGGCAACCACGATGAGCTGCTCAAGACGAGCGAGATCTACCGCGAGACCTTTACCTCGCAAAATAAGATGAGTGCCGAAGGCGAGGACGCGGGCGAGACCGCCGCAGCCGACACCGAGGCATCCGCACCGCAAGCTCAGACCCAGGAAGGAGGCGAGGCACATGAGTAAGGCCGCTACCGCCGAGCGCGCGCGCAACCGCAAGGGCGGCACCATGACGCGCCTGATCAAGATGCTCTTTGGCTTCTACCCGGTGCTTTTGCCCCTCGTCGTCGCCGGCGTTGTGCTCTGCGCCATCATCAACTCCATCGGCGCGACGTTTCTCCAGAGCGCGCTGCAGGTCATTAGCGAATCGTGGCAGTCGGGCGACTGGACGGCCGCGCAGCCCAAGATTCTGAAGCTCGTGACCACCCTCGGCTGCATCTACGCCGTGGGCGTCGCCTCCTCGCTCTTCTGGAACCGCGCCATGGCCGTCATCACGCAGGGCTCGCTCGAGAAGCTGCGCGAAAAGATGTTCAACCGCATGCAGGACCTGCCGATTCGCTACTTCGACACGCACCAGCGCGGCGACATCATGAGCCACTACACCAACGACATCGACACGCTGCGTCAGATGATCAGCCAGTCGCTGCCCAACCTGCTCATGACGATCATCGTCATCGTCACCGTGTTCTTCATCATGCTGTATTACAGCGTGTGGATGTGCCTGGTCATCATTGCCGGCGTCGCCTTTATGACCTTTATGACCAAGCTGCTCGGCTCCAACTCCGCGCGCTTCTTTATCGCGCAGCAGACCGAGCTCGGCGTGGTCGAGGGCCATATCGAGGAAGTCATGAACGGCCAGAAAGTCGTCAAGGCGTTCTGTCACGAGTCCGCCGCCGAGGCCGATTTTGACGAGCGCAACGAGAAGCTCTTCGAGGTCTCGCAGAAGGCCAACATGTACGCCAACATCCTCATGCCGATCCTCGGGAACCTGGGCGACTTGCTCTACGTGCTGGTCGCGCTGACCGGCGGCATCTTCCTGGCGCTGGGCGTGCCCAACCTGAGCCTCTCGGGCATGGCGCTCTCCATCGCCGTCGTGGTGCCGTTCCTCAACATGACCAAGCAGTTCTGCGGCCAGATCGGCCAGATCTCGCAGCAGATCAACGCCGTGGTCATGGGCCTTGCCGGCGCCGAGCGTATCTTTGAGCTACTCGACGAGGAGCCCGAGGCCGACGAGGGCTACGTGACGCTTGTCAACGCACAGGTGAACCCCGACACCTGGCAGCTCGAGGAGGCCGACCACCGCACCGGCATGTGGGCCTGGAAGCACCCGCACCGCGCGACCGGCGAGATCGAGTACGTGCCGCTGCGCGGCGATCTGGTCATGGATAACGTGGACTTTGGCTACACGCCCGACCACGAGGTGCTGCACGGCGTGTCTGTGTACGCCAAGCCGGGCCAGAAGGTCGCGTTTGTCGGTGCCACCGGTGCCGGTAAGACGACCATCACCAACCTCATCAACCGCTTCTACGACATCGCCGACGGCAAGATCCGCTACGACGGCATCAACGTCAACAAGATTCGCAAGTCCGACCTGCGTCGCTCGCTGGGCGTGGTGCTGCAGGACGTGAACCTGTTCACCGGCACCGTGATGGACAACATCCGCTACGGCAACCTGGACGCCACCGACGAGGAGTGCATCAAGGCGGCCAAGCTCGCGGGAGCGGACGACTTTATCACCCGCCTGCCCGACGGCTACGACACCATGCTCACCGGCAACGGCGCGCAGCTGTCGCAGGGCCAGCGCCAGCTGATCTCGATCGCGCGCGCCGCCGTCGCCGATCCGCCGGCGATGATTCTGGACGAGGCCACGAGCTCCATCGACTCCCGCACCGAGGCAATCGTGCAGGCGGGCATGGACAAGCTCATGGAGGGCCGCACGACGTTTGTCATCGCACACCGCCTGAGCACCGTGCGCAACTCCGACGCGATCATCTGCCTGGACCACGGCCGCATCATCGAGCGCGGCAACCACGACGAGCTGATTGCCAAGCGCGGGTATTACTATCAGCTGTATACGGGTGCGTTTGAGCTCGAGTAGGTAGGTTTGTTTCACGGAGGACCCCCAGGCGGGCCGGGGTGTAACCTCCGTGCTCAAACATTCTCGCTGCGCTGCGAAACTGCGCGCGGAGGTTACACCCCGGCCCGCCTGGGGGTCCTCCTGCGCGCAATCAGCCCGTCGTTTAGAACGGAATAAAAGCAAGTGAGGCCCTGGCCAGTTGGCCAGGGCCTCGTTTTTTAAACTGCACAAGGGCGGATTCGGCTGGTGAATTATCGGCCCAAAAATCGCTCTGGATCCTCGAGGAGCTTTGGGAGCGATTCGACCGCATAGAGGGGCAAGTCGATGATTGCGCCATCCCGAGATGGTTTACCCGCCGAGAAACGAATGGCCAAATCATAATCAAATCGTTTAATACTCGCCGCTAGGCTTTTCGCCTTAAGGTTGGTCCCCGACTTCACCTCGACGGGAACCGCACGCCCACTATGGGTTTTGGCAATTATCATAGGGATACGGCAACAAGACATGCCAGTTTTCATAGGCTAAACAACCATAGATATGGCGGCTTTCATAGGGAAAGCAAGCTTTTTATGGCTATTTTCTTACGTTTTTTCCGGGACGGGGATTTAATCATCATTGTGTACCGAATGATTATTCAATCCCCGTCCCGGAAAAATCATCCTCAAGTAGCTAAAAAAGCCCCGTCCCAAATTAGCTATTGAGGAGTTGGGCCATGGCGTTGACGAATTTTTGGACTTGGAGGGTGGGCTCGAGCGGGTAGTGCAAGAAGACCGGCACCTCGCGGCCGCACAGGAACGGCACGCCCACAAAGGCCGGGTGCACGTCCGTCCACATCGACAGCGTCTGGCGCCCCGGGCACATCATCGACACGCCCACGCGCACGGCGCCGCCATCGCCCGCCGCGCGTCGGGCGCGACGCAACGCATCCTCAGACTGGCGCATGATCGAGCGTGCGCCGTCCACCAGCAGAGCACCCGCCGGCGTCACTTTGACGCCCGAATGTGAGCGCTCGAACAACGTGATGCCAAACTCGGCCTCGAACCCCGATACCTGTTTGACGAGCGCCGGCGTCGACACGCGCAATTTTGCCGCGGCGCGCGAGAAGCTTCCCAGCTCTGCGGCAGCCGAAATAGCCTCAAGTCGTCGATCGTACACGTCATCTCTCCGTTTTCGCACGTACGGCCACACGGTGCCGTAGGGGGTCGTTTTCGCAGGTCACGCGCTCAATCGGATACAAATCGCATCAAGCGGTATGAACCTACGGTTAACGCCATTCTAACAAATATGCAATTCACCTGCGCAAATTCAAAGCATACGATAACCAGCGAAAACCACGTGGGTCGATTAATGGGAGCGGCCCACAGGGAGGTTCAAGAAGGGAAGTTCCTATGAGCAACTGGCTTAAGCTCGATCGACGCCGACGCTTACTTCATCGGCGGCACTAAGGGCGCCCTGTCGCTGCCCCGCCTGCACCAGTTCTCCTACGACGGCACCTCCAACTGGCACAAGCCGCTGCAGATGGAGATTCCAGCCGTGGACCCGGCACTGCCGCACAAGATGCAGCTCAAGCACTTTGTGAAGGTTGTCCGCCGCGAGGTCGAGCCCGTCGTGACGCCGGTCGACAACGTCAAGACGCTCACGCTTCTCAACGCCATCAAGGAGGCCGCCAAGACCGGCCAGCTCGTCGAGCTGTATGCCTTAAGAGCGGGCCGCGGCAAACTCCCCGCCGAGCGTCTCGGCCCGCCACCAACAAGCCCCTCTTCTTTGCCCCGCGAGCAGCCTCCTGCCCGCGGGGTATTTTGCTACGTTGCCGACGTTTTTTTCTGGGGCGGGGGGCTATTTCGCACCTCGGCTTGGTTCGTTCGCCCCAAAACAGTCTTTTGGGACAGGTGGTATCCTTGGTAGCCCTGTGTCGCAAACGCACCTTAAACGCAAGGAGTCCCATGGATCTTATCGCCCAGCTCGCCCGCGAGCTCAACCTTAAGGCCGCCAACGTCGAGGCGGCCGTCAAGCTCATCGACGATGGCAACACCATCCCCTTTATCTCGCGCTACCGCAAGGAAGCCACGGGTGGCATGGACGACGTCGCCCTGCGCGCACTCGACGAGCGCCTGTCCTACCTGCGCAATCTTGAACAGCGCAAAGAGGACGTCATCCTGCTCATCGATGCCCAGGGCAAACTCACGCCCGAGCTTGAGCAGCAGATTCGCGAGGCCACGCAGCTCCAGCGTGTCGAGGACCTCTACAAGCCCTTCCGCAAAAAGCGCATGACTCGCGCGCAGAAGGCCCGCGAGGCCGGCCTGGAGCCACTCGCCAACATGATCATCATGCAGGCCTCGGCCAAGGGCAGCGCGCTCGACACCGCCGCGGCATACGTCAACGAGGAGGCCGGCTTCGACACGCCCGAGAAAGCGCTCGCCGGCGCCGCCGACATCGTGGCCGAGACGGTGGCCGAGGACCCCGAGAACGTCGCCGACCTGCGCGCCTTTACGCAAAACACCGCCGACATCGTCGTCGAGGCCACCGACCCTGCCGAGAAGACCCCCTATGAGCCGTACTACAACTTTGACGAGCCGCTGCGCCATATTCCCAACCACCGCGTGCTGGCTATCGACCGCGGTGAGCGCGAGGGCAAGCTCCGCGTGCGCGTGAACGTCGACGGCGCTGCCGCCACGGCACGCCTCGGCAGCCGTTGGCCCCGACGCCAGGGCGTGTTTGCTCCCATCTTCGATGCCGCCATCGCTGACGGTTACAAGCGCCTCATGGCCCCCTCGCTGGAGCGCGAGGCCCGCGCCAAACTCACCGTTCGTGCCCAGACCGAGGCCATCAACGTCTTTGCCAAGAATCTTGAGGGCCTGCTCTCGGCACGCCCCGTCCGCGGCGCCCGTGTGCTCGCGCTCGATCCGGGCTACCGCACCGGCTGCAAGGTCGCCGTCATGGACGAGACCGGCAAGCTGCTCGACCACAGCGTAGTCTACCCCACCAAGCCGCGCCACGACGTCGCCGGCACTAAGCGCGAGCTCGCCCGCCTCGTCAAGAAGGACGGCGTCAACACCATCGTCATCGGCAACGGCACCGCCAGCCGCGAGACCGAGGAAGTCGTCTCGGAGCTCATCGCCGAGCAGGCGCCTGGGCTGCGATACACCATCGTCAACGAGGCCGGCGCGTCGGTGTACTCCGCCTCCGAGCTCGCCAGCCAGGAGTATCCCGACCTGGACGTCACCGTGCGTGGCGCCATGAGCCTGGGCCGCCGCCTGCAGGACCCGTTGGCAGAGCTCGTCAAGATTCCGCCCCAGTCCATCGGCGTGGGCCAGTACCAGCACGACCTTGACCAGGCCGAGCTCTCGCGCGCCCTGGGCCACGTGGTGGAGGACGTCGTCAACCGCGTGGGCGTCGACGTGAACACCGCGAGCGCGAGCCTGCTGGGATACGTATCGGGCATCACGCCGAGCGTGGCCAAGAACATCGTGGCCTACCGCGAGGAAAACGGCGCCTTTACCGATCGTCGCCAGCTTAAGAAGGTTCCCAAGTTAGGACCCAAGGCATATCTCAACGCCGCGGGCTTCCTGCGCATCAGCGGCGGTATAAACCCGCTCGATGCGACAAGCGTCCACCCCGAGAGCTACGAGGTGGCCACGGCCGTCCTGGAGCGCGCCGGCGTTAAAGCAAGCGAGCTCAGCCGCGGCGGCGTGCCCGACATCGAGCGCCGTCTGGGCAGCATCTCGGCGCTGGCAAGCGACCTGGACTGCGGTACCCTGACGCTCATCGACATTGTCAACGAGCTCAAGAAGCCCGGCCGCGACCCGCGCGACGACGCGCCCGAGGTGGTCTTTAGCCGCTCGGCACTTTCCATCGACGACTTGGAGCCCGGCATGGAACTCAAGGGCACGGTGCGCAACGTCGTGGACTTTGGCGCCTTTGTCGACGTGGGCGTGCACCAGGACGGCCTCGTGCACATCTCCAAGCTTGCCAACCGCTTCGTCAAGCACCCGAGCGACGTGGTGCGCGTCGGCGACACGGTCAAGGTGTGGGTCGAGAAGGTCGATCGCGACCGCAAGAAGATCTCGCTCACCATGGTGCGGGGCAAATAGGCCGCTGCAGACGCTCGGCGGGTCCCATTCCGCCGAGCGTCTCTCCTTCTAAAGCGATTTGGCGATATCCCGAAGTGCGAGACGCCGTTTCCGCTAATCCTCACCTGCAATTTTTGAGATATTCGGCCTCGCTGGGCCGCGATAACACTTCTTCAAAGTGCAAGCTCAACAAATAGACATCAGATATTCCACAAACGTCCCATATCTGCACCCGCAGAGGTGCGGTACGGGACGTTTTTCAGCCATATTGGCAATCTTGACGGCACTCTGAGGCCGAATATCTCGATTTCTGTTGGTGGGACACTTATGGGCACGAGCCGCAAAGACCTCGTTTGCCCGGTAGAGCTGTTCAACCACGTCAAGTATGAGATCTTACATGCGCGGAACAAAGGATAATCGAAAGGCCTTGAGCGACTTGCGCGTCGCCCCGAACACATAGCCGGCAGGGTCCTTTTCCTTGGCGATGACTGCCAACTCGGGGCCGGATCGTTTTCGATACTTGATAGATATGGATTAGAAGATCATTAGATTACAGGTTGATCCATGATGCGGAACCGCGTTGTCCACGCGATGCCGTCGGAGCCCACGCCGCCGTCCGAGGTGACGCCGGACGCGTAACACGAATCGTCATCCGGCGAACGAAGCCGCCAGTGGCACGCGGCGTTGCCATCCGAGCCCAGCCCCATTACTGCCCGAGACAGTTGGCGGGGTAGTACTGTCGACCCCCATCGGAATAAAGGTAGCGATTCAGCTCAGGACCTACCGACGGGTTCGCGTCGGCAGCCCCGGCCTTTCCTTTGCCTAGCGCGACCCTCGCGAAGCGCGTGAGCGATAGGGAAAGGAAAGGCCGGGGCGAACAATCCGCGACGCAGCCAGTGTTCGCGTTACGGCAGGATATGGAAACCGAGCGCCGCGATATCCTTGGCAAAGCCGCGCACGGTATCGAGCGAGACCTCGTACGGGTCGCGGCCGATGTTCTTGCGCTTGGCCAGAATGCTGTTGGGCACCGTGATGATCTGGCAGCCGCAGGCCTGCGCCTGGTAAATGTTGATAAGTTCGCGCGTGGACGCCCACAGAACCTCGCAGTTGGGCTTGGCGGCGGCCTTCTTGACCGACTCTGTCATAAACGGAATGGGATCGACACCCGTGTCGGCGATACGGCCGGCAAAGAGCGAGATGATAGACGGCGTCTCGGCGTCGACGGCGTCGACCATCTCGTCGACCTGCGCGGGCGTAAAGATGGTGGTGACGTTGACCTTGATGCCGTCGGCGGAAAGCTTGCGCACCAACTCGGCCGTGGACTCGCCCTTGATGGTCACGCACGGAATCTTGACATAGACGTTCTCGGCCCAGGCAGCGATCTCGCGGGCCTCGATCTCCATGGTCTCGACGTCGTCGGCAAAGACCTCAAACGATACGGACACATCGGTGATGTGGGCCAGGACCTCCTTGGCAAACGCGCGGTAATCCGTCACGCCGCCCTTCTTCATAAGGGACGGGTTGGTCGTGAAACCCTGAACGTTGCCGTTCTCGTACATGTCGAGCATGCCCTCGAGGTTTGCACCGTCAGCGAACACCTTGATTGCCATCTGCCTGATTCCTTTCGTTAGCATACGGGCGTGGAACTGCTAAACACTTTATCTACGTTTATCAAGGCGTGAACTGCGGTTTTTTATCTTCTCGGCGAACGGTTTTGTGGTTTTACCATTTTTATTAAATCAACCCAGCGGCAAAACATTTTTGCCATTAATCGCAATTAATTCCATTCACGGCGCAGAGGCGATGCTTCGTCAGCGCATTTTCATAACCGCTCCAAATAAAAAGCGGTGACGCCTCATTTGAGACGTCACCGCTTCCGTGTAGGAGCCGGTTATCGGAGCTCCGCCCGATTAGGGCTTAACGTATGCCTGGATTACTCTTCCTCAACGTGATTGATCACAGCACCCTTGGTGTGGATGAAGTTGGGGACGAAGGCAACGACCAGAAGGACAGCGAGAATCGCGTAGACACCGGTGGTACCGAAGGCCTCGGCAGCGCGGCCAAGCGTAATACCAATGACGGAGAAATCAAAGTCGCCAAACGTAGTGTTCTTGAAACCAAAGACGTCAAGAACGGGCAGGAGCAGAGCCGGGGCAAAGGTGATGAGCAGGCCGTTGACGAAAGCGCCAAGAGCTGCGCCCTTGCGACCGCCGGTAGCATTGCCGTAGATACCTGCGGTAGCACCGCAGAAGAAGTGGGGAACCATGCCCGGGATGATGAAGATGCCCAGGGTAGCACCCACGATGAACATACCGACCACGCCACCGATAAAGGAGGCAACAAAGCCGAGGATGACGGCGGTGGGAGCATAGGGGAAGAAGACGGCACAGTCGACGGCGGGGATGGCGCCGGGGATCAGCTTGTTGGAGATGCCCTGGAAAGCCGGGACCAGGTCGGCGAGGATCATGCGGACGCCGTTATAGACGATGGTGACACCGACGGCGAAGGACAGAGCACAAGTCAAGGCATAGACAATCACGTTGTCGCCACCAGCGGTCTCGGTAACAACCGCGGGATCCGCAACATAAGCGGCAAATGCGGTAACCAGGTAGAAGAAGGCCATGGTAAGAGCCGTGGAGATGGTGGTGTCGCGCAGGAAGGAGAACTTCTCGGGAACCTCGATCTTCTCGGTGCTGTTTTCCTCGGCGTCCTTAGCAAAAAGCGTACCGACTGCAGCGGAGATGTAATAGGCGAGTGAACCGAAGTGGCCCATGGCGATTTCATCGCCATCGGTAACCTTCTCGGTGAAACGCTGACCAACGGCGGGAAGCATAGCGCTCACGAGGCCCAGGAACATGCCGCCCACGATGACAAGCTGGACATCCTGGAAGCCAGATGCCTGCAGAACGGCAGACAGCAGGCAAGCCATAAACATGCTGTGATGGCCCGTCAGGAAGATGTACTTAAACTTGGTAAAGCGGGCAATGATAATGTTCACGACGTAGCCGAGAATCAGGATCATCATGGTCTGAACGCCGAGGACGCTCTGAGCCATCGAAACGACGACCTCGTTGTTGGGCACGACGCCGGTGATGTGGAAGCCGGTCTCGATGAAGGTGCCCAGCGGAGCAAGGTTCTCCTGGACAACAGCAGCGCCGGCAGACAGCATGATGTAACCAAGAATGGGCTTCAGGGTTCCCGTCATCACCTTGTGGGCAGGGCGCTTGAGCGCAACAAGGCCCACAAAGGCAAACAGACCCATGATCCACGCTGGCTTGGTCAGAATCGATTGGATAAACTCAAGTATGGGAAGGATGGCTTGCATCTGCGCTTCCTTTCTCTCTAACGTGGGCGCGTTTCCCTCTTCCACAGGGAACCGCCCTTTTTTGTGCCGCTTTAGGCGTTAGCGGCAGCCGCCTTGATTGCCTCGAGGGCGTCTTCGCGGATCTTCTTCTTGTTCACATAGCTGCGAACGATCACAACGTTGCCGTGGAGCTCGGGGGCGAGCTCCTTAACGGTGATGAACAGATCCGGATTTGCGGAAGAAGCACCGTTCAGGTCCATAGACTCAACGTCGGCCTTGATGCCCTCCTCCTCGCAAAGCTCCTCGACTTTGCCAGCGAGCATCAGGCTAGACCCGATGCCGTTTCCGCATACGGTGATGATATGCATGGCAACCTTCCTCTCCTACACGTGACGGTTTTCCGTCTATCCAAAAGCGGCGACGCATCGCCGTGCCATTAAGGCCTAAAAGAATGAACGCATGGTCTCCAAAACCTGCTCGGGCGTATCGCATGCGCTGAGCTTGGCAACGCAGTCCTCGTCCTCGAACATCTGCGAAAGCTCCGCCAAGCAGCCAAGATGAGCCTTGGGGTCGGGCGCGCAAATACCCACGAGCACGTGAACCGGATCGAAATCCTCGTGTCCAAACGCAACGGCTGGGTCAAGCGTGACGATACAGATTCCCGCTTCACTCACATTGCCATCTGCCTGAGCGTGGGGCATGGCGATGCCCTCTTCCAAGACCATATAGGGGCCGAATTTGTGAACCGATGAAATCATGGCGTCGACATAGCTCTGATCGCATTTGTCGGCATCAACGAGCAACTTACCGCATGCCCTGATCGCTTCCTCCCAATCGGAGGCCTTGACGTGGCAGGCAACAAGCTCGGGCTTAAGAAGATCGGTCAGCATGCTCGTCCCCTACTCCTCGGGCAGGATATGAAAACCAAGCGCCTGAATGTCGCGGGCAAAGCCCTTGACCGTATCAAGCGAGTACTCAAGCAAATCTTTCCCGAAATTCTTGCGCTTGGCAAGAAGGGCATTGGGGACCGTAATGATCTGGCATCCAACGGACTCCGCCTGGACGATATTGAGGACCTCGCGCGTAGACGCCCAGAGAACCTCGGCAGCAGGCTTAACGGCAGCCTTCTTTACGGACTCCGCCATGAGGGGCAGCGGATCGACGCCGGTATCGGCAATGCGACCGGCAAAGATGGACAGAATAGAGGGAGTCTCGGCAGAGACGGCATCGACAAACTCGTCGACCTGCTCGGGCGTGAAGATCGTGGTGACATTCACCTTGATGCCATCGGCGGAAAGACGCTTGACCAGCGCTGCAGTGGACTCGCCCTTGGTGTTGAGCGCCGGGATCTTAACGTAGACGTTGTCTGCCCAGGTTGCAATCTCGCGAGCCTCGGCTTCCATACCAGCCTCGTCGTCAGCGAATACCTCAAAAGAAACCGACACATCAGTAATGTGCTCAAGAACCGTCTTGGCAAAAGCGCGGTAGTCAGTCACGCCACCGGCCTTCATAAGGGAAGGATTGGTCGTGAAGCCCTGAACGTTGCCATTGTCATGCATGTCAAGCATGCCTTCGAGGTTAGCGCCGTCGGCAAACACCTTAATCGCCATGTTCGGTCCTTTCTCATCTAGCACTATTGCTATCGAAAGCCTTCTTCTTTGTTTCAAAAGCTTTTCGGTTTTCTTTTATAAACCATTTCAAAAGATATCGAAAGCTCAATTGTCAACTTTCCGTGAACGGTCGAATATCGGGTGTGAACGTACTTCTTTTGGGCGGCACCTTCAGAATGAGACTCTTTATAGCCCGTCTACGTGCGGACTATCTACTACGCATGCATTTGTGACATGCCATTCCGTTCCTTTGATTCATTCGAATTTGCCTTGTTCTTTTCATATCGATACGTTATATTTCGATTACGAAAGGCGCATCTTTTACCTTTTGTTCAAAAGGAGCGGCATATGGCATCTACTTCAGACCTTTCACCGGCCGAGCGTCAGCGATTTATCATGAATTGGCTGGCCGAAAAGCCAAATATCTCGGTATCCGACATCGTCCGCCGTTTTTCGGTTTCGGAAGTCACCGCACGACACGACCTCATCTCGCTGGAATCCGAAGGCAAGCTGCGCCGCGTACGCGGCGGAGCGGTATCGCTTTCTCGCTCCAACGCAATCTCGTATCCCGAGGAGCGCATCAATGTCCAAGTCGAGGCCAAGGAGGCCATCGCCGCAACCGCAGCAACTCTTGTTGATGATGGCGATGTTCTGGTAATTGATATCGGCACCACAGGCTTTTACTTCGCTAAGGCCCTCATGGACAAGCGTGAGATCACCATTATCACCGGCGATCTTGCAATCGCGAACTACGCCAGCTTCAATCTCCCCAATGCTTCGGTAGTGCTGCTGGGCGGCTCCGTGCGCAAGGGCCACCTCTATCTCGCGGGCGCACTGACGCTCGACTGCATGAGCAAACTACATGCCGACAAGGCGTTTGTCAGTGCTGACGGATTCCACCCCGACCACGGTTTTACCGTCGAGCACGACTTCTCGGCCATGATCAAGCATATGTACCTTACCAACTCAAACCAGGGCTACATGATGGTTGACCAGGGAAAGTTCAACAAGACCAGTTTTTATCAGTCCGCGCAGATCGATGACCTCGACGGCATCATCGTTGATGGAGACAACGAGGGCATCATGACGGCGGCGATCGAGAGCAGTCGCAGTCATCCCAAGCTCTATATTGCAAAATAGCTCAAATGGCCGGGTCGCCCCCACTGCGGGCGACCCGGCCATTTATTAAATCAACCCGAAATGCTGCATGGCGGTGACGGTGCCGTCGTTCGCGACATCGTCGGTCACGTAGTCGGCGACCGCCTTGACCTCGGGCATGGCGTTGCCCATGGCGACAGCCATCTCGACAGCGGCGAGTATGCCCAGGTCGTTGCCCGAATCGCCGAAGCCAAAGGTGCGCGCGTTACGGCTGCATCCCAGATACTCCAGTGCTCGCGCCACGCCCACGCCCTTGTCAATGCCCTTGGGGCTCAGCTCGCGGTTTGCTTGCTGGGCTCGCTTGGAAGATCGGCGGTAAACGCGTCTCCCAGTCAATCCGGCACCGCCGAGGCAAACCCCACACGCGCCCGCCGGCAAGCGGCACGCGCCCGCCAACGCAAAGGTCCGGCGGGACGCACCTAGCATCCCGCCGGACCGTCACTCGTCCAGGAGGTCGCCGCGACGAGCCCCTAGATCTTCGCAAGCTCCTCGGAGATGACGCGACAGACATCCTCAGCCTGAGGCATCACGCCGTACATCTCGAAGAAGCCGTGGTCGCAGCCGCGATAACGAATCGCAGTGACGTCAACGCCCGCATCCTGCAGCCTCTTCGCGAACAGCTCGTCCTGATGGCGCAGATAGTCATACTCGGAAGAGATGATGACCGTGCGGGGGAACGCGCTCACGTCCTCCGCGAACAGCGCGGAAATCAGCGGGTCGAGCATCTTGTCCGCATCGCCGTTGACGTACATGGGCGGAAGGTCGTTGTTGGCGAGGCGAATGCGATCAACCCTGCTCAGCGCCTCGGGCCTCTGCTCATCCACGACCTCGTACAGGTCATAGGACCACTCATCCGGAACGGGACCGCCATCAACGAGCGGATAAAGCTCGACAACCGCCTTGATCCTATCCGCGTGAGAGCCCTCGAGCACGACGGCATTCGACAGGCTGCCACCCGCAGAGTCACCAGCCACGGCAATGCGAGTCGCATCAACGCCCAGCTCGTCAGCGTGATCGACAAGCCAGTCGAGCGTCTTCACGCAGTCCTCGACGCCACCCGGGAACATCGTCTCGGGAGACAGGCGGTACTCCGGATAGATCGCGACGCAACCCGTGCGCTCCACGATGTCGCGCAGGCAGTTCTCGTACTGGCCGATGTTGCCCACCATGAACCCGCCGCCATGGATGAACACGAGCGCGGCAGACCCATCCTCGTGCCCCTCCGGCGTGAAGATGTGCAGCGGAATGCCCTTGTCGCCGAAGTTCATGACGACGGTCTTCTTGGCAACGTTCGCGCCCCTCACGACGTGGGTCTCCTTGTTGGGCGCGGAGCGCCACGCGATCACGTCCACCGGTCCGGCCGGCGCCGACCCCGCCGCAGGAGCCGCAGCGAGCTTCGCGTGCGCACGAACATAGACGCGCGGATCGAGCACGTGCTCGCGGTCGTCACCCGGCACGGGCTTCAGCATCAGCCTCAGGCCGTTAGGCTCGACAACCTCCCTCGCGCCACTCTCAAGCACCTCAAGCTCGGAAGTGGGGTACTTCCTATCCTCGGCGCTCATGGCTAGCCGATCTTCAGCTCGTCGAGCCTGGCGTCGAGCTTGGCCATCTCGTCGGCGGAAAGCTCCCACTCGAACGTCTCACAGTTCTGAATCGCGTGGGCGTCCGTGCGCACGCCCACGAGAGCGGTGCCCACGTACTCCTTCTGGGTGCTCCAGTTCACGGCAACCTGCGCCACGGGTTTGTCGTGGGCCTCGGCGATCTCGTCCATGACCTTGAGCAGCTCCTGGACGCGCGAGAACTTGGGCTCCCGGAAGTAGTCGTAGAAGCCACCGCGGACGTCGCCTTCCTCGAACTTCGTCAGCTCGCGGAACTTGCCCGACAGGATGCCCGCGCCAAGGGAGCCATAGGTGAAGGAGTCGATGCCACGCTCGTAGCCCCACTTGATGAGGTCCTCGGAGGAGCGGTCAACCATAGAGTAGGGCGGCTGCTGGACGTCAATCTGAGCGACCTTCTCGCACTCCTCGATCATCTCGGTCGTGAAGTTGGAGACGCCGATGTGGCGAATCTTGCCCTGCTCCTTGAGGAGCTGGAGGGCGCACATCGTCTCGGAGAACGGAGTCTTAGCGTCGGGCCAGTGCACGAAGTAGAAGTCGATGTAGTCGGTGCGGAGGTTGCGCAGCGAGCTCTCGACCTCCCTCATGATGTTCTTGAACGAGGAGTCGCGGTCATAGCCGGCGGCGCTGGTGATCAGGCCAACCTTGGTCGAGAGCAGGTAGCTCTCTCTGTCGACGCCCCTGAGCGCGTTGCCGACGACCTTCTCGGACGTGCCGTTGCCATAGCACGGCGCGGTGTCGATGAGGTTGACGCCGTGATCGAGCATGGTGCGGATGGCGGACATGCTGGCGGCGTCATCGTTCTCACCAAAGGAGTCGCCGCCGATCGCCCAGGTGCCCACAGCGAGCTGGGAGACGTCGACATCGGAATTCTTGAGGTGCGTGTAGCGCATGTTCTCTCCTTCTAATGGGGCGGCACGCGTCGAATGTCCTCGATCGCGTGCCGCCGGGAATTGCCTTAAACAAGCTTCGAATGATCCGGAAGCCGCCCTACACGATGCCCACGAGGCCGAGGACGAGCGCCAGAATCATGATGCCAACCAGGATGATGTTGACGTTCACGTTCTTCTTGCGCAGGAGCCAGAGGACGACGAGCGTAAGCCCCAGGGGCACGATGCCCTTGAAGATCGAGTCGAGGTAGGTCTGGATCATGACGGGGTCAGAGTCCTGAACCGGAATGGACAGGATCGTGTTGAATTGGACGTTCGCCGCAGTCATGGCACCGATCATCACGAGGCCAACCGTGGAGGTCGCCTTGGTGATGAGCTTCATGAGACCACCCTCGTACATCTCGGAGATGAAGTTGGTGCCCATGCTGAAGCCGAGGTAGGTCATGAAGTATCGGCAGAGGATCGACGGGATGTTGTAGATCAGCAGGAACATGATCGCGCCGAGGGGCGAGCCGCTCATGGCGAGGTTGATGCCAATGCCGGCAGCGATGACACGCAGGACGCCCCAGAAGATTGCGTCACCGATGCCGGACATCGGGCCCATCAGGGAAACCTTGATGCCGTCGATGGACTCGGTGTTGAAGTCTTCGTGCTGCGAGTTCTCCCTCTCCATGGAGGCGACGAGGCCCATGGCGAACGTGCCGACGTTCTGGGTAATGTTGTACCAAGTCGTGTGACGCTTCATGGCTTCGGCACGGGCCTCGGGGTCATCGGCGTAGTAGCGGTTAAGCGCGGGCTGGACGGAGTACAGCCAGCCGTCGGCGCCAGCCTTGACGGAACCGCCGGCGCAGGAGGCGAACACGGAGAAAGAGCGCAGGAAAATGCTGTTGAGCATCTTCTTGTCTTCAGGGCTCACATTCTTGGTCAGGTTGCTCATGCGAAGAAATCCTCCTCGTCGCTGGTTACAGAGTCGTTGGAAACGGCCTGGGTGGCCAAGCCCTTCTTGGTGAGATCGAAAATCTCCTTGTCGCGGAGGGCGGAGGCAACCGCGATGATGACGCCGAGAACCGCGATGGCGATCATCGGGAGGCCGAGGTACTGGTAGAGCGTGAAGCCCAGGAAGAAGTAGATGCTGAGCTCGGTGCTCCACAGCATCTGGAGCAGGAGCGCCATACCAACGGCGGGCAGGAGGGCGCCCACGGCGTTGAGGCCGCTCATGACATTGGCCGGAATCTGGTTGACGATAGCGGCAACGGGCTCAGCGCCAAGGTAAACGCCGAGGAAGGCGATGAGGCCAAAGGCGGCGTACTTAACGAACCAGAGAACGAAGTGCTGAAGCGCGAGGCCCTTCTCGTTGCCCTCGGCGGCCATCTTGTCAAAGGTGGCGGCGAAGAACGCAAGGAACACGTTGTTCATGAAGATCGAGAGGAACGCGGTGACGACGCCAACGGGAACGGCCAGCGTGATGGCGGCGCCTTGGTCGATGCCGGCGCCAACGGTGAAGGCGACGGCGAGGGCGGTCGCGGTAACGGGCTCGGCGGAGATGGCGCCACCGATGTTAACCGCGCCCATGAAGATTGCCTCGAGAGAGGCACCGATGATGACACCGGTCTTGACGTCGCCCATCAGAAGGCCCGCAACGAGGCCGACCACGAGAGGACGCTCGATCATACACTGACCGAGAACCCAGTTGCCGCCGTAGCAAATCAGCACGGTCAACCAGGCCATTACTGCTAACCCAATCATTTGACTTCCTTTCTCTCATTTCATTTGACCGCCTGGCCAAATCCCCTTATTTCTCCGCCGCCTCGATCAGACTCTTGAGAGGAGTCTTGGGATTGGACGGGATAAGCTGATGGAAAACCGGAATACCCTGCTCGCAAAGCTCCTTCGCGGCCTCGAGCTCATCCGGGTTGAGCATGATCGTGGAGTTGAGGGCGACCTTGCTATCCGGATCGGACTTGTCGAAGCGGCCGACATTGGCAACGTTCACGCCCTCGATCTTGCCCGGTGCGCCTTTAACGAGCTCAAGCACGTCACGCACGCAGTTGGTGAGCGCGAAGATGCGCATGGAGTCCGCACGCGGATCGTTCGCGATGCGGCAAGCATCCGGAACATCCTTGACGAGGAGCTTCTGGCCCGCCGGCGTACCCATGGAAAGCGTCATGCGAAGGGCATCACTCTCCACGGCGTGCTTGTTGGCGACGATGATCCTGGTGGTGTTGAGCTCCTTGGTCCACACCAGGGCGACCTGCCCGTGAATCAGACGGTCATCGACTCGAACCTGAACAATCATTGTTTCCTCTCCTTACTTATTAGTGCTCTCTAATCGAAGAAGTCTCCGTCGGACCCCTCGTTGTCCGCGGCCTTGCTCGGAGGCTCGACGACCTGCATCGTCGCCCTCGCCAGCTCGACGCTCTGCTTGATCGAATCTGCCGTGACCGGCTCAGCGCCGAGGAGCGCCTCGATCACGAGGCCGAGGTTCATACCGGTAACATGGACGATCCCGCGCTTCTCCGGCTCCATGAGGACGACCTTCTGGAAGACGGAGCCACCGTAGATGTCGGTGAAGATGATGGCCTCGTCCTCAGGGCCCACCGAGTCAATAAACGCCTGGATGCGAGGGGTGAAATCGGAGTCGTCCACGTAGCAGTCAACTGCTTCCACCATGTCCGCCATACCGGTCAGGATCTCGATCGAGCTCCTGATTCCGCTTGCGAGGTGACCGTGCGACGCGACAAGAACTTTCTTCATCGAGTCTCTCCTAGAGCGAATAGTGGTTGGGGTTCAGAAGCTGGATCTTGCTTGCGACGAACGCGCGCATGTCGGGGGCGGCGTCCATCAGGAGGCCAACGCCGTTGCCGTCGTTCTTGCCGGAGCTGATGTCCTTCTCGAAGGCGCGGTACATGGAGCGGAAGTACTCCGTGGCGATGTTGAACTTGCTCATGCCGAGGTTCACGGCCTCCTGGAGCTGCTCGTCGGGGATGTCGGAGCATCCGTGCATGACGAGGGGGACGCTGACGGCCTCCCTGCAGGCCTTGATGCGCTCCATGTCGAGGTTCGGGACCTTGACGTAGGGGCCGTGGGCGTTGCCGACGGCGATGGCGAGCGAACCACAGCCGGTGCCCTCGACGAACTCCTCGGCGAGGTTCGGGTCGGTATAGTGGTCGCTGTTCACGAAGTCGTTGGCGTCGGAGCCGTTGCCGACGTGGCCGAGCTCGGCCTCGATGTCAACGTCGAAGATCTTGGCGACCTGGACGACGTCCTTCGTGAGCTGGAAGTTCTCCTCATAGGGAAGCGAGGAGCCGTCGACCATGACGGAGGGGAAACCGGCCTTGACGCCCTTGACGGCGATCTCGTAACCAGCGGAGTGATCCTGGTGGACGGCGACGGGCACGCTCGCGCGCTCGGCGTAATAGCGGGCGGCGAAGGCGATGATGTCGAGGGCACAGTGGTCCTCGAAGCCGGGCCAGTACTGGATGATGATAGGCATGTGCTCATCCTCGGCGGCCTGGATCGCATAACGGATGGTCTCCGTGTTGATGACGTTGATCGCGGGCACGCCATAGTGGTGCTCGGTCGCATGTTGAAGAAGCTCGTTGACCTTGATGAGAGACATCTTTGTCTTCCTTTCACTTGGATAACCATTGGATTGGACAGTTCTCAGCTCGTCAGCTGGTTGAACACGAAGAGAAGCGCGAAGCAGGCAGGCGCTTGCAAAACGCGGTGGAGCCTATGCGGCCGACTGGCCCTCAGGCTGTGGCGCTGCGCTTCGACGCCACAGTACGTACGCCACAAAAGCAACGACCGCAGCAATCGTTGAAGCGAGGGCGAAGGCAAGAAAACCCGCGTGCGTGCCGAGCGCGTCGCACGCCCAACCGCCAAACAGGTTCGCAACCACGACGGACAGACCGCTCTGAACCATCGCGAAGGCGCTCTGACCTCGAGCGCGACAATCCTCGTAAGTGTGGTTGGCAATGTAGGTAACGCAGGAGTAGTAGACGGTCATGTAACTCACGCTCTGCAGCAGCTGGCCGCAGATCATGACCGGGACGATGCCGGTGCCCACGAGCACGAGCCTGAGCGCCGCCATGAAGCAGGAAAAGATCAGGAGGTTCATCTCGCCGAAGCGCCTGACCAGCTTGGAGGAAACGAGCAGGATGGGGATCTCGCTCGCAGCGGAGACCGCACTCAGGACGCCCACGAGGTTCTGACCCTCGCCAAGCTCGACCGCGTAGCGGCCCAAGAACGCCCCGATGAAGCCAATCGCGGCCGAACTGATGAAGGCGAAGACCAAGACGAAGGCGATCTCATTGCTGGTAAACAGCGAGAGGAGGCCCTTTCCGTGGGAGACCTTGGGATCGTCCGCGGCATTGGCGCGAATTCCCGCCTCGGGGAGGCGCCACATGTGAGCCGCGAAGACCACCAGCGCGGCAGAGACCACCGCGAACTGGATTTGAGGAGCCATGTCGAGCAGCCGACCGACGATCAGGACGACGATGGCATAGCCGATAGTGCCACCCATGCGAATGCGAGAAAAGTCCAGGCCAGAGCGATCCGCGAGCTCGATGACGAGGGAGTCGCTCAGGGGCAGGAGCCCCGAGAAAAACGCCGAGAACGCAAAGGTTACGAGAAGGACCGGGACGAACGTCGACGCCAAGTAATACAGCGGAGCGAGTACCGCCGCCGCAAGGCAGAGGATCACGATGACCGCGCGGCGGCGCCCGAGCTTGTCGGCGATCGTCGACCAGAGCGGCTGGATGGCGAGCGCACACACCGGGGTCGCCGCGAGGAGGATGCCGGTCTGGGCTGCGCTGAGGCCGAGGCTCGTGTAGTGAGCGGAGAGGAACGGCGAGTACACGCCCGCGCAGACCCAGTAGAGGACGTTCGCGAAGAACAGCGAAGTCATGCTTGCGTTTGTCCTGGCGTTGTGCATCGTGCTTCTCCCTTCTTGCTCGCCGGGTGCCTGTCTGGGCTTCGAAGTGATTCGCCATCTAGCGTGAAACAAAGTTGTGAGGCGTTGGAACAATGTTCTGTTGTTTCATCGTTTTCGTGCCGTTGTTTCACGGCTCATAAGATAGCAGCTCAAGATGAGATTGCGTCGGGGAAGCACCGATTTACCGTGAACGGTAGGAAATCAGCGGTGAAACGCTATTTCACCGCCTATGAAACATTTTGCTTTATTTTCACCTCTCTTGACCTAAGATACGAAGCAAACTAGGGCCAAGGAGTAACCATGGATAAGACAGGGGATGTGCTCAGCCACATCTGCGCGGTCATGAACAGCCTATCCCCCTCGGAGAAGGCAATCGCAACGTATGTGCTCGACCACCCGTCGGACGTCGCAACGATGACCGTCCGCGAACTCGCCGCAGGAACCGGTACGTCACCGGCGTCTGTTTCGAGGTTCGCAAGGACGCTTGACTACCGAACCTATTCGGACATGCGTCTGGCGCTCGGCATATCCATCAGCAGGGCCTCCGGCGAGGAAAAGGCCACGGGCGGCAAGGTTACTCTGGACGACGTCGAGGGCTCCATTAAGTACGTCCTGTCTCACAAGGTCAAGGAGCTCTCCCAAACCGCCTCGCTCATTGACTCCGATGACTTTTCGGCAGTCGTCAATCTGCTCCACAACGCCAACCTCGTCCTGATTGCGGGCGTCGGCAACTCGATTAGCATGGGCGTAAACGCGGCGTTCAAGCTCTCACAGGTTGGAGTCAGGGCGTTTTGCCCCAGTACCACCGATGCCATGGTCTCCGCCGCAACCAGCCTCAAGGAGAATGACATCCTGCTCGTCATTTCGACGTCCGGATACTCGAAGCGCCTCGTCAACATATTCGACTCTGCCGAGGATTCGAACACCCCCATCATCATGATCACAGACAACCCAGATACGCCGCTCGCGAAGCGTGCCACGTATATCATCCGAGCCATCTCGCGAGATCAGGCCATCACCGGAACCGAGGTCGCCTTCTCGCACAGCTCGATCAACTTCGTCATCGAGCTGCTGTTCCTCTTCCTGACCTCTTGCTGGGATGACCCGGTAGAGTTTAACAGGATCATCTCGAAGAATCTCTTGGGAGACAGGCAATACAGCTAGGACGACGCACACCGGCGCACCGACGCCCAGACCGAAACGGGAGGACCCCTTGATAAAGCTCATCCTCGCAGACATGGACGGGACCCTGCTGCCGTTTGGCTCAAGGGTCGTATCGGAGCGCACGCACAGCGCGATTCTTTCGGCGCTTGATGCGGGCATCGCGTTCGGCCCCGCAAGCGGCCGCGACTACGCCGACCTGGCCGATGCCTTTGACGGCGACGCGCGCTGTTTCTCGACCGGCATCATGGCCAACGGAAAGAAGGTCTTCTCCAGCGGCGAACTCGTGTTCAAAAAGACGCTCTCGACGGAGGCCCTCGTCAAGCTCGATAGCGCCGTACGCCCCTACGCGGGGACGTCACTCTGGCTAGTCGCCGATGTCGATGAGACAGGCAAACGCTGCGAGCAGTTCCTCTGCGCCGTCGAGCCTGGCGACGAATTCGCCCTGGAAATCGTTAAGGACTCCGGAAGAGACATGGCGCTCGGAGACGTGCCCACGAACCGTGACGTCATCACCGCCGGCATCTTCGTCAACGTCAGCTCCGCCCCGACGGAAGTCGTTCGGAGTCGATGCAAGGAAGCCTGCCCAGAGCTTGATTTCCCCTCGCCCGTCCCATTCTTCCTCGATGTTGTTCCGGCTGGCTGGAGCAAGGTAAACGGACTCGACGCGCTTCTCGGCAGCCTTGGGGTCACGCTGGACGAGGTCGCTTTTATCGGAGACTCGGAAAACGACGTGACGCTCCTCGAAAAGGTGCCGAACTCCTACGCAGTCGCGGGCGCGATGCCAGAGGCGAAGGCCGCGGCCCATCACCTGATCGGGGACGCAGCCGAGGACTCCGTCGCGAAGCTCATCGAACAGATTGTCCAGCAGCGAGGCTAGGGTTCCGCCAGCGTGGCATGCGCCGCGTGCCTCGTCATCCGTTCGTGGCGCGCTACCTCGTGACGATCCAGAGCGTGGCCATCGTCGCGACGCCGATGCCTACGATGAGCGCGACCCACAGGACGCGGACCACGAGGTTCATGTCGCCCGCCACCACCATGTCGTTCGCGTGCCAGAACCAGCTCTCGTTTCCCTCGCGCATGATGCCCTCCCTTGGCCTCGATTACGCCATCTATGGCCGAGCAATCGCAGGTCACGTGCCATGGATTTGCCCTACGCCCAGCTTTCAGTTCTGTAAGGCGGCGGGAGCCTGTGCGAGGCCCCGAGTCCTGAGGCTGTTGCAATGAAAATGGGAATCAAGGAGCACGCATCAATCATATAGGTTCCTTTCGGGGGCGAGAGTAAACGAAGCATCCATCATATAATGGAGCGACGCAACCAGAGAGGTCACCCATGGAATTTTACGCAAGCTGCCCCGAGGGCTTTGAGTCCGCACTCGCCGATGAGCTTAAACGCCTCGGGCTTTCGCATGTCCGCCGCCTGAAGGGCCGCGCCACGTTTGAGGGCGAGCTCGAAGAAGGCTATCGCGCGTGCCTGTGGTCGCGCCTGGCGAGCCGCGTGTTCGTGGTACTCGGACGCTTTGAGGCGCAGGATGCCGATGAGCTGTACGACGGCGTTTACGACATCGCTTGGGAGACCATCATCCGCCCCGGCGCCACCATCGCCATTACCGCCCGCGGCGTGACCGAGCAGCTGCGCAACACGCGCTTCTCGGCCCTGCGCGCCAAGGACGCGCTGTGTGACCGCCTGGCCGAGACCACGGGCCGTCGCGCCGACGTTGATGCCGCCGATCCCGACGTTCATCTGCTGCTTTCGCTGCGTCAGCGCCGCGCGAGCATCAGCCTGGACCTTTCGGGCGACCCGCTGTTCAAACGCCTGCCGCCCGCAGCGGCCCGCGCCAGCGAGGGCGCGCACGTGCTGCGCCCCGACTACGCCGCCCTGGTGCTGGCGCAAGTCAGCTGGACCGCGCTATGCGAGCGCGAGCTGACGGCCGATGATTACGAGAACGAAGCTCTGCCCACGCTGATCGACGCCTCGTGCGCCGGCGGCGGCCTGCTGCTGGAGGCCGTGAATATCCTGACTGACCGCGCCCCGGGCGCCGCACGCGAGCGCTGGGGCTTTGAGGGCTGGCAGCTGCACGACGCCGCCCTGTGGGAGCAGCTGCTTGCCGAGGCGCGCTCGCGCGAGGCGGCAGCGCGCGAGCGCCAGGCGCGCATCGTGGCCGCAGACATCGACCCCGCCGCCCGCAAGACTGCCGAGCGCATGGTCAAGAGCGCTGGCCACAAGCGCTTTGTCGATTTCTGCGCCGCCAAGTCCGCCACCGTACTGGACCACGCGGGCGCCGTCGCCGGTGCCGCCGTGGTCGCGGATACGACCGAGACACCGCTTTCGCTCATGCACGACGCCATGACGCTGGTCGGTGAGCTGCGCCGCGCGCCCGAGCTTGCCGCGGCACCGGTCGCCGCGCTCACCCGCGACGGATTGCTGGCCCGCGCGCTCCACGCCGAGCCCGAGCGCTCGATTGCCGTCATGCCCAACAACGAGGAAGCAGCTATTGAGGTCTGGCCTTCGCTCGACCATGCCGCCGCAGCGTTTGAGGCTGCGACCAGCGCGGATACCGAGGCCGAGGTTACGGATGCCAACGAAACCAACGATGAAGCCGCCGCTTCCGCCATGCCCGAACCTGCCGCCACGCTCGATTTGGGCGACGGCAAGCCGCTGCCCGTGCTCATTCCCGAGTCCGAGCAGTTCGCCAACCGCCTGCGCAAGAACGCCCGCCTGCGCCGCAAGTGGGCAAAGCGTGAGGGCGTGAGCTGCTACCGCGTCTACGATGCCGACCTGCCCGACTACTCCGCCGCCGTCGACCTGTACGAGGGCTGCCCGCAGACGCCGGGCCGCTGGCTCGTCATCGCCGAGTACGCCGCACCCAAGACCATCGATCCTGCGCTGGCCCAGGCCCGCATGCTCGATATCTTGGCCATCGCGCCGCGCATCTTGGATGTTCCAGCCGAGCACGTGCACGCCAAAGCCCGCATACGTTCGCGCGGCGGTTCGCAGTACGGTAAGCAGGGCGCCGGCAAGGGCGGCTCGGGCGAGCGCGCCAACATTGCGCGCCGTCGCCTGCCGCTCATCGAGGAAGGCGGCCTTACCTTTGCCGTCAACTTTGACGACTACCTGGACGTCGGCATCTTCCTGGATCATCGCCTCACGCGCAATCTGGTGCGCGAGCACGCCAAGCAGGCGCGCCGCTTCCTCAACCTGTTTGCCTACACCGGCACCGCCACCTGCTATGCAGCCGACGGCGGCGTCGAGGAAACCGTGACGGTCGACCTCTCCAACACCTACCTGGACTGGGCCGAGCGCAACATGCGCCAGAATGGCTTTGTGGGGCCGCAGCACCACTTTGTGCGCGACGACGTGCTCGCCTGGATTCGCGACCAGCGCCAGACACGCAATCGCTGGGACCTGATCTTTGTCGATCCGCCCACGTTTTCGAACTCGTCCAAGATGGGCCGCCGCACCTGGGATGTTCAGCGCGACCATGTTGAGCTTTTGGCCGGTGTATCGCGCCTGCTCGCGCAGGGCGGCCACGCCATCTTTAGCTGCAACCTGCGCGGCTTCCGCCCCGAGACGCGCAAGCTCGCGCGCGCGGGCGTCGTGCTGGAGGACATTACGGCGCAGACCATCCCCGAGGACTTCGCGCGCAACCAGAAGGTGCACCATTGCTATATCGTGCGCCGCCTGCCCATCGAGGATGCCATGGCCGAAGTCGGCTTTAGTGCCGAGGAGATTGCCGAGCGAACCGAGGAGCTGCGCAACCCTGAAGCCCGCAAGCCCCGTACAGCAGTGCCCGCGCACGCGCAGGCCGGCGACCGAGGGCCGCGCGGTGACGGCAAGCCCACCTGTGCAGGTAAGCCCAAAAAGAAGAAGTTCTACGCCAGCAAGCCCAAGGGCAAATAACATAATTGCGGTGGAATAGTTCCTAAAGATGCCTGGTAAAGGCCCAAATAGGATCTATTTCACCGCAACTCACAGAGGGGCCGCGCTCTGCCCTACCCCTGGGTGACCAATCGGTAACCGATACCCACATGCGTTTGGATATAGCGCGGATGCGCGGGGTCGGACTCGATCTTCTTGCGCAGCGTGCCCATAAAGACGCGTAGGCTCGCCAGGTCGCTCTTAGTCGCCGTACCCCAAATCTCGTTCAGGATAAATTGGTGCGTCAGCACCTTGTCGGCATTGTGTGCCAGCAGGCAGAGCAACTTGTACTCGATCGGCGTCAGATGCAGCTCCTCGCCATCCATCGTGGCGATGCCGGCATCAAAATCGATATGCAACTCGCCGGTATCGAACGAGCCCTCGGAAGCAACACCGCCCGCCTGCGCATACGAAAGGCGCCTGAGCGTCGTGCGAATGCGCGCGAGCAGCTCCTCGACCGAAAAAGGCTTAGTCAGGTAGTCGTCGGCGCCGGCATCGAGCGCGCGGATCTTGTCCACGTCCTCGCTGCGTGCCGAAACCACGATAATCGGCATGCCCGACCACGCGCGCACCGACTCCACCACCTTGACGCCGTCCATATCGGGCAGGCCCAGATCGAGCAGCACAATGCTCGGCGCCTGCGACGAGGCGGCGGCGATGGCGGCGTGAGCGGTCTCCACTGCCATATGGCGCAAGCCGTGCGCCTCGAGCGCGGCGACAATAAGGTTGCGGACGGCGGGATCGTCCTCAACGACCAAGATGAGCGGTTTCACGGCAGAGTTCGGCACAGCGCTACTCCTTATCAAACGAAATATCGGCGGCGGGAAGCTCAATCGTAAAGACAGAGCCGTGCGGGGCCGCCGCGGCAACCTCTATGCTACCGCCATGTGCCAGCGCAATGGAGCGACAGAGCGAAAGCCCCAAGCCCACGCTGCGGCAACTGTCGGCTAGGCCATGGTTGGCGGTGTAGAACGACTCAAAGATTCGCTCGCGGTCCTCGGGCGCAATGCCCGGGCCATCATCAGCAACCGAGCACGCCACGCATCCATCATGGACGCCAATCGAGATTACGATATGCGAGCCCGCAGGCGTATAGGTGATGGCGTTGTTCACCAGATTGACCACCAGCTGCACCATCAGGCGCGCGTCGACGTTGACGAGCGCCGGCTCATCGCACGCCACTACCTTAAGGTCGTGCTCGCGCACGGCCGGATTTACGTGACGCAGCGCCTCCTCGACGATATCGTCCATGAGCTCGAGCGTGGTCGACAGGTGCATGCCGCCGCCCTCGAGCTTGGTGATGGCGAGCAGATTCTCGACGGTGGCGTTGAGCCACAGCGCATCCGAGCGAATGGATAGGAGCATGCCGCGGCGTGTCTGGTCGTCGAGCACGGCCGTGCCGGTCGAGCCCTGGTCGAGCAACACGTCGGCATTACCCGAAATACTGGTGAGCGGCGTGCGCAGATCGTGCGAAATGGAACGCAGCAAATTGGCACGCAGCTGCTCGTTTTTAGCGAGTACCGCCGCCTCCTCGCGGGCCTCCATGGCGCGGGCGCGATCGAGCGCAAGCTCGCCTTCGCTCACAATGGCATCGGCAAGCGTCCGCTCCTCGGGCGTCAGCGCATCGGGCTCGGCGACAATGGCGAGCACCCCCACCACCGAGGCGGGATCGCCCGCACGCACCATGGTGTCACCCGAGCGCACGGTCAGGTATATGCCGTAGAACGCCGAGCCACCATAGGTGGCATCGAGCGGCGTTCCCACATAGGCGGATGCCGAGAGCCGCGGCGGCATCTGGGGCGCCAACTGGTGCACCGGCGCGGCATCGCCCACGGCCGTGTACGTCGCGCGCGGCAGCAGGTCATCGTCGTCGGCATCGGCGCTATACCACACGACCGGACAGTCCGAAAGACGCGCCAGCTGCGTTGCCATAGCGTGCACAATCTGTTGCTGATCGGCGCAGCGCTGCAGCATACGGTTGGTCTCGAGCACCATCTGCGTGCGACGGTCGCTGGCGGCAGCCTGCGCCAAGGCGCGGCGCAGGGCCAGCGCGATCGAGCTCGACACGAGCGAGACCGCAAACATAATGAAGAACATGCCGGGATAGACGCGGTCGATAAACGACAGCGAGCAGCGCGGGTCGACAAACAAGAAGTTGTAGAGCGCCACGGCGGCAGCCGAGCTCAGCAAGCAATACAGGCGACTCCAGGTAAAGAATGCGCACAGCTGCACGGCGAACACATAGACGATCATGATGCTCGGCGCGAGACCCGGATGGTCGAGCAGCGCGCCCACAATCGTCGCCGCGACCAGCAGCCCCGCCGATACGCAGGCGTCATACAGAGGGCTGCGACGCGTCAGCGTTGTACGCCTCCACCAAAAGTTCTCGGCAATATCGCCGTCCGCATGGACGTCCATCAGCGCCCCGCCCCTCTCTCAAAAACAAAAACCACCACAAAGGGGACAGGCACCTTTGTGGTGGTTTCCCCTCGTGGTGGTTCCAAGTGTATAGCCTTTGCAACCTGCGGTCGCTAGACAAACAGCACGTGCGCGAGCAGTGCGCACACGCACGCCGCGACAAACACCAGCGCCACGACCGAAATCACACGATCGGCCATGTCCATGTTGGCCCGATTCGTAAAGAACCGATCTTCGGCGGCGTCGACGCGTGCCTCGCGCACCAGCTCGGCCGCAAGATCGCGACCGTCAAGCGTCTTTGCGTCCATGGTTTTCTCCCCAGACTCATTTCCCGTCATTGCAAACCTGCCCGTTCACAGTCAAATCTCAGGTGTCGATTACGGGCGCTCGTTGGGAGCCAGACGCTGCATCTTGCTCACGGCCTTAAACTTGGTGAACAGCGGCACGTACTCAAAGTTCACGTTGGAGTTCTCCAGGCCGTACCAGCGCGCAGGCGTGCCAGCGGCGCGGCGGATGATGTACTTGAGCGTAATGGCCGTACGCTCGCTCGGCTCCACGTCGCTTTCGGGCGCCAGAAGCTTGCGGATCATAACGAACTTGAACGTACCGATGTTGCCCGGATCCTTGTAGACCGAGTAGTCATGCGTCTGCGGCGGCAGCTCGCCGCTGGCTGCCAGATCCTGAACAACCTGGCGCAGATAGGCGTTAACGCGCTGGTTGATCTTGTAGCCCAGGTACAGATGCACGCGGAACACGTAGTCGGTGCCGAACGTCTCGACCGAGTAGGCAAAGGTATGCGGCTCGTCCATGGTCTCGACATTCACGAACCACCAGGCGCGAGCGCGCTTGGGGTGCTTATCCAGGATGGAGTAGACGATATCGCGGTCGATATAGTCGGTGTTGGTGTCCTTGGTCAGGTACACGATATTGTCGCTCATGAGCTCGTAGCGGTCGTCGTCGCGCAGGCGCTTGAGCTGCGGCAGGTAGCTGCGCAGCGGCAGCAGCGTAAACTGGCGCTGCTCGACCGCCGTGCCGTTGTACCAGCACACCATAATGCTCATGATGAGCGCGGCCATAAGGATGGTGAAATAGCCGCCGTGGAAGAACTTGGTGAGCGAGCTCACAAAGAAGAAGCCCTCGAGCATGAGGAAGAAGACGGCAAAGATCCACGGCGCAACCTTGAGCTTGCGCTCCACGTGCAGATAGAAGAAGAGCAGCAGCGTCGTGCACATCATGGTCAGGGTAATAGCCAAGCCGTACGCAGCCTCCATGTGCGCCGAGTTCTGGAACAGCAGCACCACGATAACGCAGCCCACGAGCATGACGTTGTTGACCATGGGGATGTAGAGCTGACCCTTGGTCTCGGCAGGATAGAAGACCTGCATATGAGGCATGAGGTCCAGGCGGCTGGCCTCGGACACCAGCGAGAATGCGCCGGTGATGAGCGCCTGCGAGGCAATGATGGCGGCGATGGTGGAAAGGCCGACGGCAAAGGGACGCAGGCTCGGGGTGAGCATCTGGTAGAAGGGGTTGAGGTCGGCGATGCCCACGAGTTCGGGGTTGGCAGCGTTGTTGATAAGCCACGCGCCCTGACCCATGTAGGACAGCAGCAGGCAGCACTTAACGAACGGCCAGGTGGCGTAGATGTTGCCGCGGCCCACATGGCCCATGTCGGAATAGAGCGCCTCGGCACCGGTGGTAGCGAGGAAGCAGCTGCCCAAAATCATGATGCCCGCATGGTTGTTGGGGCTCAGCAGAAAAGCGATGCCACGCAACGGGTTGAGGCACAGCAGCACCGCGGGATACTGGCAGACAAAGAACAGGCCCGTGCCGCCCAGGAACAAAAACCACAGCGTCATGATGGGGCCGAAGGCGTGACCGATCTTGGCCGTGCCGATGCGCTGCACCAAGAAGAGCGCAATGATAATGGCAAGCGTGATCGCGACAACGCGACCCTGGTCGTCACCGAGCACGGCATGGACCGCCGGGATGGTGCGCAGGCCCTCGATGGCCGTGGTGACGGTAACGGCAGGCGTCAGGATGCCGTCGGCGAGCAGTGCCGCGCCACCCAGCATGGCGGGGATGATGAGCCACTTGCCGCAACGCTTGACCAGGCTGTACAGGGCAAAGATACCGCCCTCGCCGTGGTTGTCGGCGCGCAGCGAGATCAGCACGTACTTGACAGTCGTCAGCAGCGTGACCGTCCACACGACAAGGGAGAGCGCGCCGAGCACGAACTCCTGCGTGACGCTTCCGATGCCGCCGTTGCCGGCAACGAGCGCCTTGGTTACATACATGGGGCTGGTGCCGATATCGCCATACACCACGCCCAGCGTGACGAGCATCGCCGAGATGCTCACAGGAATCGCAGCGTGCGAGGCTACTTCCTTTGCCTTTTGTTCCATAAGCCGGTTTCCTCCCAATATTAACGTTTGACGGGATTATAGGTAATCGGCCCATGTTTGAATGGCGCCGTTTTCCCAGCTAGATAAACATTTATGCGGCCTTTAGGCCACCGCGGCGATATGGAATGTGACAGAGGGACTTTCCCTTTGTCACATCGCCGCATTCGTTACTTGCCGAGCCAGTTTTTGAACCACCACTCCATGGAACGGCTCATCTCGGCCATAAAGGGGCTCGTGTGCTTGCGGGTGTAGATATCCACCACGCGCTCGCCTGCCTCGCGGGCATGCGGACGGAACATCGCGTCCATCTCGGCCACCTGCGCGTCCATGGTCGCGGTATCGGCGCGGCGGTAGCGCTCCTCGTGCACCAGGTTCACCACGGGATGCGCGATTGCCGGACGCTCCTTGCGGGGCGTGCCGATGATGAGCATCGACAGCGGCATGGTATAGGGAGGCAAGTCCAGCAGCGAGGCGACTTCCTCGGCATTCTCGACGATATCACCGATGTAGCAGCTCCCCAGCCCCAGGGCCTCGGCGGCGACCACGGCATTTTGCGCGGCGATCACGGCGTCCTGCGCCGCGATGGCAAAGTCACCCAGACCCGGTGCACGACGGGGCGCCTTGCCCGTGCGCTCGACAAACTCGGGCTTAAAGCAGCCCACGTGCTCAAACAGATCGATCCACTTGGCATAATCGACCACAAATATTAGTGCCCAGGGCGCCTTGGCGATCATGGGCTGGTAATCGCACAGGTCGGCGAGGCGGTCCAATGTGGCCTGCTCGCGAATGCTCACGATGGAATACATCATCATGGCGCCCGCCGACGGCGCGCGACTCGCCGCATGCAAAATCGCCGCCCGCTGCTCGTCAGTCACCGCCACGGGACGGTCGTCGTCATCACGCGCGAAGGCACGCGTAGACGAGCGATGCTCCAAGATGTCCAGCACTGTGTTGCCCGTAGTCTCGACCGGATAGCCGCACGTATCCACGCCCGCAGCTCCGCCGCAGTACTCGGCGCCTGTCATACAAACCTGCTCGCTCATCGCCCTACCCTCGCCATTTCTTTAAGAAGCCTTTACGTTTCCGTGTAATTCCCGTCCATTATCGCGCAGGTCGCCACTACATTGCGCCACACCGCCACACGTGCGCGTTAATATGGCTGGTTGTGCGCAGCCACCAATTGCAGCGCATATCTTGCTAACAATCGGGTAAACCCCCGCTTTCGTAGGTTTTAAGTTTGTGAGGAGTCTCAGCATGTTCGCAGCCGCCATCTCGCTCGTCGGTCTTGCGGCGACCATCTACCTTGTCTTGCGCGAGGCCAAGGCCATTCGCGCTCAGTCGGGCACCGTTGCCAAAAGCGCTCTTGGGTGGAGCGGCGTCTTCGGCCTGTTCCAGCTCTTTTTGACCATTTGGGGCGCCATTGGCCTCGTCGCCCAAAACGAGCCGCTCGCCTTTGTGATGCTCATCCTGACCAACGCCATCCTTACCGGCTGCGCCTGGGCCAGCATCGCCCGCGACCGCATCGCCCCGCGCGTCTTTGCGTTCGCCGGGCCCGACGCCCCCGCCCCCACCGGCAAGCTCGCCCGCCTGCGCGGCGCCTTTGTGGGCAAACCGCTCGTCGCCGCCGTCCTGTGCCTGCTGCTCGCCGGCGTCTTTGCGCTGCTGGGCATGGAGGTCTCGTCCAACCACGACTTTACCTGGGTCTACCCCCTATGCATCCTGCTCGAGTGGGCCATCATCACCGTGCTCATGGTCGGCCTGTTCTTCCTGTTCCAGCGCCATGGCGCAGCTCCGGCCGTCCTGGCCTTTGCCCTCTTTATCCTGGGCATTGCCGAGTTCTTCGTCATCACGTTTAAATCCATGCCCATCCAGCCGGGCGACCTTTCGGCCATCTCCACTGCCGCCGCAGTCGCCGGCAACGGCTACACCTTCTCCATCTCGCTGTTCTGCGTGCTGTCCATGGGCTTTACCGCCATCGCCATGCTGCTATGCGAGTACGCCGGCCTGGTGGCACCGCACCGTCAGAAGGGTGCCGCCAACGCCAAGCGCATGCTGCTCACCAACCTGCTCGTGGCGGTACTGTGCCTGGGCGGCGCGACCGCACACGTCACGCTCATCGACTACTACAACACCCTCGGCATCACCGTCTACACCTGGCGCCCGCTCGAGAGCTACTGGCGCGAGGGCTACCTGCCTGCCTTTATTAGTGCGGCACAGTCCATTAAGCCGCCCAAACCCGCCGACTACTCCGTCGACGATGCCAAGGCCACGCTCAAAAAGTACGCCAAGGCCTACGACAAGTCCAACGCGGCCAAGAGCGACGAGCGCGCCGCCGCAGAGGAGCAGTTCGACAGCGAGAAGCCCACGGTCATCGCCATCATGAACGAGACCTTCTCGGACCTGTCGATCTATCAGAACATGCGCGCCGGCTACGAGGGTCCGCAGTACTTTAAGAGCCTGTCCAACTGCCTCAGCCGCGGCAAGCTCTATGTAAGCGCCTACGGCGGCGGTACCGCCAATACCGAGTTTGAGTTTATGACCGGCAACTCCATGGCCAACCTGGGCTCGGGCGTGTACCCCTACACCATCTACAACATGGAAACGACTGGGAACCTGGCAGAGCAGTTCAAGTCGCTCGGATATTCCACCACGGCCATGCACCCCAACCACGCGACTAACTGGAACCGCGAGAACGTCTACAAGGACTTTGGCTTTGACCAGTTCCTGTCCATCAACGACTTCCAGGGCGCCGATACCCTACGCGGCATGGTGACCGACCAGGCTACCTACGACAAGATTCTTGAGCTGCTCGACCAGAACGCCGATCCGCAGTTTATCTTCGACGTGACCATGCAGAACCACTCGGGCTACGACACGGGCCTGCTGCCGGTCGACAAGCAGCTGCACCTGAACATCGACACGACCGACCTGGACACCAAGACCGTCGAGGACGGTACGCTCTCCGATGTCGACGAGTATGTTTCGTGCATTGAGCAGTCCGACCAGGCGCTGCGCTACTTCCTTAACGCCTTGAGCAAGCTCGACCGCAAGGTGGTCGTGGTGTTCTGGGGCGACCATCAGCCGTTCTTCCCGTCCAAGTTCAACGATAAGTGGTTTACCGACGAGGACGACGCCACGCACCAGGAGCGCTTGTGGCAGACCGATTACATCATTTGGGCCAACTACGACGTTGCCGGCTGCGACCAGACGAGCGAGGTCGACGACCTGTCCACCAACTACCTGTCTACCCAGCTGATGCAGCTGATCGGCGCCCCGCTGACCGACTACCAGAAGGCGCACATGACGCTGCGCGAGTCGCTGCCCGCTATCAACTCCGTGGGCTACGAGGACGCCAGCCTGCGTTGGGCGCTTTCCTCCAACGTCACCGGTGACGACGCCGCTGCCGCAGCCGCCACCAAGGCGCGCGAGGATTACGCGAAGATGCAGTACTACGAGATGTTCCGCGACGGCAAGAACGTGTACACCGAGCACTTCCAGACCGAGGCCAACGAGACCGACCCCAACCTGGCACCGGGAACAACCAAGATTAAGTAGCGGGTCGCTCATAACTGAAACGTCTGTCCGGACGGAGGCATATAAGGTTCCCTGCTCGGACAGTCCTGCGCAAGACGGAGGCCACATTAAGTGGCCTCCTTTGCGTGCGGAACTCGCGATGAACCTTATATGCCTCCGCCCGGACAGACGCCCTGTTGCTGGAACGCGGCTTGTCATCGGGGTGATGGAAAATGTCGCCCCAAACGCTTGCAGTGGTTGCGTCCACAAGTGTCAAGAAAAAAGCCTCGAGAATCTCGAGGCTTTCACATTTGTATTGTTTTGCACGAAGGACCGCGAACGGCGAAGCTACTCTCCCAGCACGGCCTTCTTGGCGGCTGCAGCCATGTTGTCCAGGTCTTCCTTGGTGGGATGGTCCTTCGCGGCAACCCAGTTGTCGAGCAGCATCTTAAATCGGACGTTATCGGGATCTTGCTCGAGCATGGCCTCGTAGCGCTGCTTGACCGCGGGGCCCATCTTGCCCTGGCACATCGCCCAGCCCGCAAGCTCGGCATCCCCAGCCAAATTGGAAGTTACGCGATCAATAATCTGCTGGTAATAGCTCTGGTCGGCGCCAAAACCGCAGGTGCCAAACAGGAAGACGCGCTTACCGTGCAAGGCGGAGAGCAACGCCGCGACCGAAGGCGTGCACGCGCCCTTGTCGCACCAAAAACCGACGAGCACCGTGTCGGCCGCGCAGGCGCCCTGCGCCTCGAGCTCAACCTGATCTGCGTCCGCATCGTCGCTCAACGCCGCAGCGTGGACAAACTCAACGCCCGCAGCCTGCAGAGTGCGCTTGATCGCACCCGAAACCATCCTGGTATTACCGCTCTTGCTGTTAACCACCAAAGAGCACGTCGTAGTCACGTTGCCTCGTTTCCCCCGAAACTCGAGCCATTAATGCAATTTATTAGATGAATATCTTAGTACTAACGTGACAGATGTAAACCACCGTCTGTCGATTGATTAATTCGCCCCACGGGCTTGCTCACTGGGCGAATTGGCTGCGGTAGAGCTCGGCGTAGAAGCCGTCTGCCGCCAGCAGCTCGTCGTGTGTGCCCCGCTCGATAATCTGGCCGTCGCGCATCACCAGAATGCAGTCGGCGTTGCGGATGGTGCTCAGGCGGTGCGCCACGACAAAGCTTGTGCGACCTGCCATAAGCTCGTCGAATGCCGCCTGCACCTGCAGCTCGGTACGCGTATCGATGCTCGACGTTGCCTCGTCCAGCAGCAAGATCGCCGGGTCGGTGAGCATGACGCGCGCGATGCACAGCAGCTGCTTTTGACCCTGGCTAAACGTGCCGCCGTCCTCGCCGATTACCGTGTCGTAGCCGCCTGGCAGCTGCACGATAAACTTGTGCGCGTGCGCGCGCTTGGCGGCTTCGATGACCTGCTCGCGCGTGGCTCCTGGGCAACCGTAAGCGATGTTGTCCGCCACCGTGCCCTCGAACAGCCACGTATCTTGCAGCACCATACCAAAGGCGCGGCGCAGGCTTGCGCGCGTGTAGTCACGCGAAGACCGGCCATCGACCATGATGCGTCCGGCATCGATATCGTAAAACCGCAGCAGCAGGTTGATGAGCGTCGTCTTGCCGCAGCCCGTGGGACCGACCAGGGCAAAGCGCATGCCGGGCTTGGCCTCGATGCAAATATCCTGCAGCAGCTTGCGATCGGGCACATAGCTAAAGTCCACATGCTCAAAGGCGACCTCGCCCTGCGGGGCGGCAAGCTCCACGGCATCTGGCGCATCGGGCTCTTGCTCGCGAGCGTCGAGCAGCGCGAACATGCGGCGCGCCGAGGCGTACGCGGTCTGGATCTGCGTAATGACGTTGGTGACCTCGTTGAACGGCTTGGTGTACTGGTTGGCATAGGACAAGAAGATCTGCACGCCGCCCACCGTAAGCGCCGCCGGCACGCCCGTGATCACGCCCACGCAGCCGATCACAGCGACCACGGCATAGATGATGTTGTTGATAAAGCGCGTGCCGGGGTTGGAGAGCGAACCCATAAACTGCGCGCGCTCGCCCGCGGTGTAAAGCTCGGCATTGAGGGCATCGAAGCGCTGCTGGACGTTGGGACCATAGGCAAAGGCGTCGACAAGCTTCTGCTCACCCACGTATTCCTCGATATGACCGCCAAGCTGACCCTGAATGCGCTGTTGAGCCGTAAAGCTCTTGTTGGAGAGCTTGGCGATGGCGCCGGCGGCAAAGATGGAAAGCGGCGTGACGAGCACCACCACGAGCGTCATGGTCAGGTTAATGGAGAGCATAAACGCAAGCGTGCCCACGATGGTGATGACGCCGGTAAAGAGCTGGGTAAAGCCCTGCAGCAGACCGTCGCCAACCTGGTCGACGTCGTTGACCACGCGGCTCATAAGGTCGCCGTGGGCATGGCTGTCGATAAAGCCGAGCGGCATGCGGCTGAGCTTATCACTCGCCTCCACGCGCATGTCACGCACCGTCTCGTAGGATAGGCGGTTAACGCAGTAGCCCTGCAGCCACTGGAAGGCCGCGGCTCCCACCACGACGAGCGCGAGTTTGGTGACGAGCGGCAGCAGTGCGTCGAAATCCACCTGGCCCGCGGCAACAATCAGGTCGATGCCCTCGCCAATGAGAATAGGTGTGTAGAGCTGCAAGATAACGGAAATGGCGGCACTCACAAACGACGCCGCAAACGAGACGCGGTGCGGGCGAACATAACCCATCAGGCGACGGGTCACCGCGCCCACGGGATAGCGCTCAGGGTCGCCGGGCTGGCGCGGGCCGTCACCCAGGTCGTTGAGCTTGTCGTTGCCGGACACATTGGCCGTCATCGTGGCGACCGAACCGGAAGAAGTATACGGATTCATCTAGCAGCCCTCCTTTGCGCAGACGGATGCGGGAACGGTTGGGGCGGACGTGGGCGCCGCACTCCTCTGCTGGCCCTCGAGCTCCTCGCGGCGCAGCTGCGACTGGCAAATCTCGCGATAGAGCTGGCAGCTTGCATACAGCTCGTCATGCGTGCCCAGACCCGCGACCGAGCCGTGGTCGAGTACGCAGATCATGTCGGCGTCGCGCACGGTCGAGACGCGCTGGCTTACGATGACGGTCGTCAGCGGCAGCCCGCCCTCGGCGGCACCGCGCACGCTGCGCTCGCGAATGGCATGGCGAAGCGCCGCGTCGGTCTTAAAATCGAGCGCCGAGGCGGAATCGTCCATGATCAGGACCTGTGGCGAACCCACCAGGGCGCGCGCGATGGTCAGGCGCTGGCGCTGGCCACCACTAAAGTTCTTGCCGCCCGCCTCGACCGGGGCATCGAGCCCCTGCAGCTTGTTGCGCACGAACTCGCTGGCCTGCGCCATATCGAGCGCCGCCCAGAGCTCCTCGTCGGTTGCCGCCTCGTCGCGCCAGGTCAGGTTGCTGCGGATGGTGCCGCTCACCAGCGACGCGCGCTGCGGTACGGTCGCAACCACATGGCGCAGCTGATCGAGCGGCCAAGTGCGCACGTCGGTACCCATCACGCTCACACTGCCGGTGCCCGCATCATACAGGCGCGGAATAAGCGAGACGAGCGTGGACTTGCCGCTGCCCGTGCCGCCGATGATTCCGAGCGTCTTGCCCAGCGGCAGCTCCAGGGTCACATCGTCGACGGCATTTGCCGCGCCCGCGCCAAACGAAAAACTCGCATGGTCAAAGCTCAGTGCGGGGGCCGGGGCGCCACTTGCCAGGTCACCCGGCCTGGGCAGCGCGACCTGCTGGTTGTCCCCGTCCGTGATGCTCGGCACGCAATTGAGCACCTCGTTGATACGTGACGCACTGGCGCTCGCCTTGGTAAAGACCACGACCAGGTTGGCGACATACACGATGGAGGTGAGGGTCTGCGTCATGTAGTTCACAAACGCCATGACCTGGCCCTGCGTGAGCTCACCCACGTTGACCTGGATGCCACCCACCCACAGGATGGCGCACACGCCTAGGTTCATCACCAAAAACGTGACGGGGTTGAGAATCGATGAGAGCTTGCCCACCGCGATGGCAGTATTGGCCTGGTCATCGGCGGCTTGGGCAAAGCGCTCACGCTCGTGGTCCTCGCGCACGAAGGCGCGAACCACGCGGACGCCCGAAAGACCTTCGCGGCAGATAAGCGCGATGCGATCGAGCTTTGCCTGCAGCTGCTTGTAGTAGGGAATGCAGCGCGCCATGACAAACCAAAACACCAGGCCAATGGCGGGTGTGCAAATCAAGAAAATCACGCCAAGCTTAAGGTCGATGGCGAGGGCCGCGCACATAGAGCCCACCGCCAAGAAAGGCCAGCGGATGAGCATACGCACGCCCAGCGCCACGGCGAGCTGAACTTGGTTGACGTCGTTGGTAATGCGCGTGATGAGCGACGGCGTGCCGAAGCGGTCGAGTTCGGCATAGCTCAGCTTGTTGATGTGCTCGTAGAGCGCACCACGGATATCGGTGCCCATGCCCTGTGAGGTGAGCGCCGCCATCTTTTGGCAGACGAGCGTAAACGAGATGCCGATCACAGCCATGGCGCCAAGTACCATGCCGTAGTGGATAACGGCATTCACGTCGTGCGAGCCAATGCCCTTATCGATCATCTGGGCAATCACCAGCGGCGTCAGCAGGTCAAAGATCACTTCGATCAACTTGCACGCAGGGCCGATCACCATATATCGGCGAAACTTACCACCAAAACGCCTGAGCAACTCAATCATGTATAGGCGCTCCCTATCATCATCCACATTCAATTCGAACCATGATAGTACCGCCACCCCAAAAGAAGCGTAAACAACTCGTCATTTCTAACGGGATTCAGTTTTCAGAGGAGCATACGCGCACACCCAGCCAGTGGCGGGCCAATCGCTTGGTTTACTTACATTAGTGCTACCAAGTTAGTCGCCGACCCTTGAAATGAGGTGCCGAGATGAACGACATTCTCGCGAGAAGAGCAAGACGAACAACCTTGGGCATCGCCCTTTCCGCGGCACTTATCGCGGGAATCGCCCCTGCAACGGCGATCGCGGCGGAAACCAGCTCCCCCACCGGTGCAGTTGCCTTGCAGACGGAAGACGCGGCCGCCGCAAAAGAAAAAGCGTATGCAGCCATGCAGGAAGCGCTCAAAAACCTCGAAGCCGCAAAAGACGCCGCAAGTCCCGAGAAACTTGCGGAAATCGATGATGACATTGCCAGTTTTCAAGAGATCCACGACATGGTGGTGACGGAAGCCGCCAAACGGAGGGAACCCCTTCCCGCCATGCAAGCGAACGTCGATGCAGCCCAAGCCAAATACGATGAGGCCCACAACCGGACAAGCGGCCTTCAGGCAGAATTAGATAAGGTACTCAAGGAGCTCGGCGACGAGGCGCCCAGCACAGCTATTAAGGAGCATATTAAGCAGTTGCGCAGTGAGATCATGGCGGCAGAAAGGCGAGAAGAATCTTGTGAAGATGATCTTCACCGCTACCAACGCCGGCTCGAAAGCCAGGAAAAACAGGTTCAGTATTTCGAAAGTGAGGCAGAGGAAGCTAAAGCCCACATCGACGAGGACATAGCCAAGCGAAATGCACTCCTCGGCGATTTGGAAAAGGCGCAAACGGCCTATGACGACGCCTGCAAAGCATACGAAGAGGCGAAAGCCGCGGCAGACAAGGCCACCTCGCCCGAGATAACGAAACCCGCCGAGACGACAAAACCCTCCAGCTCAGCGCAGCCGGCCGAAACGGCACAGCCCGCCAGCTCGCCCGCGACCGGCAAATACGCTCCATCGAGCTCCACCAAGCAAGCAGATACGACCGCCGGCAAGCTCGCGAACACGGGCGACACAGCACCGAGCGCAATCGCACTCGCAGGAATCACCGCCGCAGGACTCGGAATAACCACCGCAGCCACACGCCGCATCAAGAACTCAAAATAGCTGCCAGAGCATATCGCTCCCACCAATCTACAAGCCCATAGACAAAGAGGCCCGTTTCCCCAACCAAAACCAGAGAAACGGGCCTCCTTACTTGTAAAAACAGATGGCAACGCCGCCGTCTCTTGAACCACGTAGCCATTGATGTCTTGGCGCAGTCAGCGAGCGCCATCCAGAGCGAACAAGTTGGCATGAAAAAGGCAAGGCATAGACCTTCTGGTCATGCCTTGCCTTTTGAATGACAAATTGTCGCTCTGGGTGGCGCGCAGCGTCGAGCATTGCGCGGTTTGGTAAAACCGCGCAAAAAGAAAGCCCGTGCGCTCGATGGATTCGGATGCCCGACAGAGGCTCCTTATGGCTGCTTCCTTCCGGACCTGACCAGATTCGGAACATGTCGTCATCCGAACCCATCGAACGCGCTAGGCGCTCGATATATCTTACCCGCTCCCGCCCGATGGGGCAAGACAGCCAATTTGGGACGGGGCTTTTTTGACTACTTTTTAACTGATGGGTAGTCAAAAAAGCCCCAAAATGACTACTTTTCTAGAGGCGGCCGAGGTCGTAGGCTCGCGCGGCAGACTCGCCAGCGCAGATGAGGTTGGTTGCGGCTTCTTGCGGATCGAGTGCCCGCTCCAGGTCCATGGGCTTGCGACAGATCGGCAGGACAAGGTCGATGCCCTGCTCGTACACCGCATCCAGGTTGTCGGCACGACCGCCCACGACGGCAACAACCGGCTTGCCATAGCGCTTGGCACGGCGGGCCACGCCCACCGGCGCCTTACCGGCGGCGGATTGCTCGTCCATATTGCCCTCGCCCGTTATGACCAGGTCGACATCGCGTACACGCTCGTCAAACCCCACGAGATCGAGCACCGTCTCCACACCCGAGCGTAGCTCCGCACCGAGTGCCAGCAACGCCGCGCTCAAGCCCCCGGCAGCGCCCGCGCCGGGCACGCCGAGCACCGAGCCAAATGTCCGTGCGCCCTCGGGTGTGCGCAACAACCCCTGGGCTCGAGCTCCGGCAATCGCAGCGTCGAGCAAGCGGCCGTAGCCGACCATCCAGCTGTCGCACCTGCGCAGTGCCTCGACGTCGCCCGTCGGCAGACCCTTCTGTCCGCCGAACACCGCCAATGCGCCCCGACGCCCCACGAGCGGATTCTCGACATCGGAAAGCACCACGACACGCGCGCCATTCAGTGCCCGTAGCGCCGGTACCAAATCGATACTCGCCACGTGTTCAAGGCCCGCGAGCCCCGGCGCGATATCGCAGCCACGGTCATCGACAAGACGCGCGCCCAGCGCCTGCAGCATGCCGGCGCCACCGTCGTTGGTGGCACTGCCGCCCAGACCAATATAGATAGTCTTTGCCCCAGCACGGACTGCGCGAAGCATGAGCTCGCCCACGCCATAGGTTGTAGCAACCAGCGCCGACGACTCCGTGCAAGGCGAGTACCCAATGCAGGCCGCCTCGGCCATCTCGATGACCGCGGACTCGCGCTCGCCGTCCACCAGCATCCGGGCAGACACGCGTTCGCCCAAGGGACCTGCCACCTCGCAGGTCGAGAGCTCACCACCGCATGCGGCGATAGCATCGAGCGTTCCCTCGCCACCATCTGCCAGCGGCAACGCGGCCACCTGGGCATCGGGCCAAACGCGGCGCACGCCTTCGGCAACGGCCTCCTCTGCCTGCGCACTCGACACACTGCCCTTAAAGGAGTCGATCGCCAGCAGCACGCGGCGGGGCCGGCGGCACGCGGGGCCAAAGTCAACCGCCGCGCCAGCATCCTCTTCGGCACACGCGAGCGCCTCAGCATGAGCGGCATGCGCCTCAAGATCGGCCCCGCAACCGCAGCCAGCACCATCGGCGTCACGCAGCCCACTAAAATAGTCGCTCAACACCTCACAACACTCATCCGCCAGCACGCCGGCATGTACGTTAAACCGATGATTCAGGCGCGAATCGGCATTCAGGTCATACAGCGAACCCAGAGCGCCCGCCTTGGCATCAGCCGCGCCATACACGCAGCGTCCTACGCGCGCGTTAACCATAAGCCCCGCACACATGCAGCAGGGCTCAAGCGTCACGTAGACCGTACAGTCGGAAAGGCGCCAGCGACCGAGCGACCGAGCGGCAGCGCACAGGGCCGCGAACTCTGCATGCGCCGAAGGGTCCTGATCGAGCTCGCGACGATTATGCGCCCGCGCGACAATCTCACCCGCGCGCACCACCACAGCGCCAATGGGCACCTCGCCCACCGCAGCGGCGGCGCGAGCCTCCGCCAGCGCCTCGCGCATGAACTTCTCGTCGATTTCGGTGATCGTCATCGTTCGCCTTCCCTGTTGCAAATTCAAAACGATGCTATCATTACGACTCACGGAGAGATGGCAGAGCGGTTGAATGCGGCGGTCTTGAAAACCGTTGAGCGCGAGAGCGTTCCGGGGGTTCGAATCCCCCTCTCTCCGCCACTTTTAGTGATGCACCGGCGTCATGGTTCGCTCGAACAGCGCATCGACCACGTCGGCCATCTCGGGTCGACGCTCGAGGTCGTGACCCGACTCCCACCATATCGTGAAAAGTCGAATAATACCGCCGGCGACAAACTCAGACGTCGTCTCGAGCGACACGGGGGCCAGGGCATCCTCGGCAAGCACGTTCATCACACGCTCGCGGATGGAGCGGGCAATGCGGTCGCAAATAACGTTGGTCAGCATGCCCGACATGCTGCTTGCCAAAATGTTATCCATGAGCTGCTCGTGCGCCAGAATCAAATCCATGGCATCGTCCAAAATCGCGTGCCGAAGCGCGCGCACGTCCTCGGCAGACACTGCGCCGGCCTCATCGGGCTGTTTTTGCGGCAAACCCGACATAAGCTCATCGATATAAAAGGCAAAGTAATCGTTCTTGTCGCGAAAGTGCTTGTAGAACGTCGTGCGGCGAATCATGGCGCGGTCGCACAGCATGGCAACCGTCAGGTCCTCAAATCGATGCTCCTCGAGAAGCTCGGTGAAGGCATCGAACAGGGCGCGGTAGGTTTTCTTAATGCGAAGGTCCACTGGTATCGCCATCCTCAGGGTAAAGACAACACTCGTCAATCTGTCGCATATCTTACACCTGTACCTCGCGCGCTTTGCCCCGGTGCCAACCCCGCCGAAAACATAACGCTTACCGGAAAGTTCGGCACGACAAAACGTTGCGGGTATACTAGTAGCGTTATACCAACGGCAGCTGGCGCATGCCGCCGCGGCCATTCGAAACGGAGACATCATGCTTCCCGTCATCATCGGCATCGTTGTTGTTATTGTGATTGTCTGCGCCATCGCCGGCATCTACAACAACATGGTCACCAAGCGCAACCGCATCGATAACGCATGGCAGAACATCGATACGCAGCTGCAGCGCCGCAACGACCTGATCCCCAACCTAGTCGAGACCGTCAAGGGCTACGCCAAGCACGAGCAGGAGACGCTCTCCGCCGTGATCAGCGCGCGTAACACCGCCGTCAAGGCCACCACGCCCGAGGCCAAGATGGAAGCCGACAACGTGCTGACCGGTGCGCTGCGCCAGCTCTTCGCCGTAGCCGAGGCCTATCCCGACCTTAAGGCAAACACCAACTTTACGCAGCTGCAGGCGTCGCTCGAGGATACCGAGAACAAGATTAGCTATGCACGCCAGAGCTACAACGACTGCGTGCTCAGCTACAACAACGCCATTCAGACGTTCCCGGCTGTCATCTTTGCCGGCATCTTCCAGTTTAAGGAGCGCCAGGGCTTCGAGGCAGCTGAGGCCGCCCGCCAGACCCCGACCGTCAAGTTCTAAACAACAAGGCAGAGTCTTAAGCCAGTTCATCAACCCTTTGGGACCCAAGGCACAAACCTTGGGCCCTTTTCGTATCCACGCACAACGCGCGGCCAAAAGGCCGGGCGCCATCTTTATTCAGATTAATTGTTGCCTGTTGCGACAACGTCGTTCCCGCAGGGCGGAGAGCAAGTTCCCTCCCGGCGCACTCCGCAGGACGCAAGAAGCCCTCGCCGCACGAAGTGCGCAGCGAGGGATTCTTGCATGTCCGAGGACGCGCCGGGAGGGAACTTGCTCTCCGCCCGAACAGGAAAGGATAATTACGCGACGGTGTAAATTGTCCATGATGAGATGCTTATGCTTGGCCCGGGTAAACTCCTGCCCCAGACGCCCAAAGTCGATGCCGCTTATATCAAAGCGGGTACGCTCCTTTGCCTGATCGGACGCCTCGCTCACCTCGATATGAGCGCTCACGATGTCGCGCACCTGATGCATGAGCTCGCTGGTATCGACAGCAGCGCGACGCTGGTTCATTAGGTTGTACACTGCGCGCATCGCATCTCGCCGGCAGGCAACGTCTTCGCCCACCTCTTTCCTGGTCACAAAGCGGTAGAGCTTAAAGAGCATGCGGCACATGATACAAAAGCGCTTCTTGGTCTCGTCGGTGGCGCTCATAGCACCGGCGGCGTCTTGTATTGCCTCGAGCTTTCCAAAGCCGTCTGCGGCGAGAAGTGTTTCCAACTCAAAGCCCTGATCGCTCATAAAAGAAGTGATCTGCCCCGTCAGCTCCCCAATACGCCTGACAAGCTCCTCCTTATCCACCACTACATCGGCCGGATCGCGGTCGTCACCTAAATCGCGCGTGTAGTCGGCCAGTGCCTGCCGCAGCGCCTTCACCACGCCCACGTAGTCCACGATAAGGACGTTGCTCTTACCCTCGGCCACGCGATTGGCGCGCGCGATGGCCTGCATAAGGCCGTGCGCCTTCATGGGCTTGTCGAAGTACATCACCGATAGGGGCTTCACGTCAAAGCCGGTGAGCCACATGGCACACACGAACACGATACGAAGGGGATTGTGAAGTGAAATATTTGCGGGATGGCATCCTGGTAGTCGGCATAATTGTCGCGGTAGGCGCGCTCCACGTCCTTGTCCTGGCGCTTGAACTCCATGAACACGAGGGGCACGCCGTTAACGAAGCCCACCAAATCGCAGCGCCGGCGGTGCAGGGGGCCGTGCACCCACAGCTCTTCTGCGGCCACGAAGCGGTTCATCTTGGGATGCTCGAAGTCAAACACCTGCGCAAGCTCGGTGCGGGGTGTGCCGTCTGCGTTTAGCTTGCGCACGGGAACGCCGTCGCGCAGCATGTGGTACTTGGCCTCGTTGATCTGAAGCAGGGAATCCCCCACAAACGCATGCTCGAGCGTTTTGATCGCTTCAGCGACGTCGGCTTCATCCATCCATTCGTTAAGCTCGGTCAGTGCACTTTCCAAATCGCGCCTAAGCAGCACGTCATGATAGTTCTCACGCCCAAGCGTGCCATGCGGCCCAAGCACTTCCTCATCGAAGCAGTAATGGACGTCCCACCCAAGTGTCGCGAGCAGATTGCCTGCTGGTTTCTGTACAGCCTCTTCTTCGGAGTAACGGTTCTTGGACATGACAAGCTCCTAGATTCTTGCCTGCAGGTCTTCCGGCGTCGGTAGGTATTCGAGGTATTGCTCCGGCAGCACATCCCCAAGTCGATATTCACTCACGCCTATGGGTGCTGCAATGTCCCTGATCGAGTATTCAGCCACCACATTATCTTTTTCTTTACAAAGCAAAAGACCAATCGTGGGGTTGTCCCCTTCGTTAGCAAGCTCACCATCCACGGCAGCAACATAGAAGCTCAATTGTCCGGTAAACTCCGGTTTGAACTTCTCGTTCTTTAACTCAATGACCACATAGCTTCGCAGTTTGACGTTGTAGAACAATAAGTCTATGTAGAAGTCCTCTTGGCCGACCGTTAGGTGATACTGCCTCCCCATAAACGCAAAGCCTGTTCCCAACTCCAACAAGAGCTTGGTCACATTGGAAACCATCTGCTCTTCGATGTCGTGTTCCTTTAGCCCTTGTTTAGCAGTGATGAAGTCAAAAACGTACGGATCTTTGAGCACTTGTTGAGCAAGCTCACTTTCAGGCGCGGGCAGAGTGCGCGTAAAATTGGTGGCCTTGCCCGCGAGCGCCTGACGCTCATAGAGCTTTAAATCGATCTGATGGTCGAGAACGGCTTGCGACCATCCATTTTCGACAATGGCATTCCTATACCATTCGCGACGGGCGCCCGGTTCAGTCTTGTCCAGGAGCTTCACGATGTGTCCCCAGGGAATTGTGCAATAGCCATTGCACAATTCTGAGTCAACCTCGCGCGCAAACTTTGCCATGTACTTGAGACTGCGGACAGAAAAGCCCTTGATTCCGGGGAAAGCGGAGCGGATGTCTTGCGAAAGAGTGTCGATGAATTTGTTGCCCCATTCGGAACGCGCGACAACCTCATTGCCGATAAGCCAGTACATACGCACCATTTCGGAGGATGCTTTTTGCACAGCGTTGGCGCGTGCCTGATTGACGATAAGGACGATGTGATTAAAAGCGTCCTTGTACTCTTCGTTGTTCATCAGCATGGCTAGACCTCGATCTCGCCGGACATGAGTTTGGTGAAGCTCACGCCCGTAAGCTCGGCGGCCTGTTTGGCCACGTCGCGCATGTTCTTGGGTATGCGAACCGTAACCGCCACGTTTTCGCCCTCGACCAAATAGGCCTTAAGCTCGCTTTCCGTGACGTTCCCGTCGATGAGGTCTGCGTAGCGCACGGTTCCTCCTTGCTTGCATGATGCAATACAGTATGTGGGCTCAATTTTATCAGACGTAGTAATGCGCAAAATGGCACTGTATTTACCGCACGAGCCATGGTCGCGGGGTCGCGCGCTTACGCAGCGGCGGTAAACCCAGTGCCTTATAGTGAACTCATAATGGACAGCGGCATCACCCTGAGCTCGAGCGGCATCGCCCCCGACCGCTTCATCGCCGTTTTCCACACGGGCCTGGGAGTCTCCCTACTCCTAGCCGGCCTCATCTTCGGCCGCAACTACGGCAAAGCCTTAGCAGCAGAGTAAACAGAGCGCACGGTCCACATATACAAAACGCGCGGCCAAAAAGGCCGCGCACCATCTTTCATTCAGACCCATCATTACCCGTCGCGTAGGTGCCGGGCTCACGCAGGCCCGAGGGCGACCTTCCTTTCCGGCGCACTCCGCAGGACGAAAGAAGCCCTCGCCGCACGAAGTGCGCAGCGAGGGCTTCTTGCATGTCCGAGGACGCGCCGGGAGGGAACTTGCTCTCCGCCCGAACAGGAAAGGATAATTACGCGACGGTGTAAACCCAGTCGTGCTTATCCTCAACAGCACCAGACTGGATGCCCGTCAGGGTCTCGCGGAGCTTCTTCATCACAGGGCCGATCTCGGTGTAGCCAGCCGGGAAGGTCACGGTCTCGTCGGCACCGTAAACCTTGTTGTCGATCTCGCCGACCGGAGAGATGACGGCAGCGGTGCCGCACAGACCGCACTCAACGAAGGTGCCGGCCTTGACCTCGGCCCACTCGACGGGACGCTGGTCGACGGTCATGCCCAGATCCTCGGCAACCTGAACGAGCGAGCGACGGGTGATGGAGGGCAGGATGGAGTCGGTGTGCGACTGCGGAACGACGAGGGTGCCGTCCTCCTTCACGAACAGGACGTTCGCGCCGCCGGTCTCCTCGACATAGGTGCGGGACTCGGAGTCGAGATACAGGTTCTCGGCATAGCCCCCGCGATGGGCCTCCATCGTGGGCTTGAGGGACATGGCATAGTTAAGGCCGGCCTTGATGTTGCCGGTGCCGTGCGGTGCGGCGCGGTCGTACTCGGAAACGCGCAGCTTGACGGGCTTAAGGCCACCCTTAAAGTACGGACCGACCGGGGTCACGAGAATACGGAACGTGTACTCAGGAGCGGGAGCCACGCCGATCACGTCACCGGAGCCGATCATAAACGGACGCACGTACAGGGTTGCACCGGAGCCGAAAGGCGGAACCCAGGCGGCGTTGGCAGAAACGACCTGCTTGACTGCCTCAACAAACTTGTCCTTGGGGAACGGGGGCATCTCGAGGCGCTGGGCAGAGTTATACATACGCTCGGCGTTCATGTCGGGACGGAAGCAGACGATGCTGCCGTCCTCGGCGGTATAGGCCTTCAGGCCCTCAAAGACCTCCTGGCAGTAATGGAAGATGCCGCCGCACTCGGAGACATGCAGGGTGTGATCGGTGGTCAGGCCACCCTCGTCCCACTCGCCATCCTTCCAATGAGCCTCGTAGCTGTAATCGGTCTTCATGTAGCCAAAGCCAAGGCTACCCCAATCGATATCCTTCTTCTCGACAGCCATATGTCGCTCCTTACATACACAGTTGCATACTCGCGAACCCGCACGCAAGGACCGAGGCCGACCGCGTCGCAACGTCGCACGCCCGGAGCGTAGAGCCGGACGGGACACGCGAACAGCATCAAAGCCGATGGCACGTCGATTCGCATGCACGAGATTGTACTCCCCGCATGCGTTGGATAAAACGTTTTTCTTTAACTAACTAAAGTATTTTCATTTGCTTCGGGATTCACCAGGGTAAATAGGCATCCTCCAAGCCGCGGCGTCCACTCGCCCCATGCGCCCCGCGACCGCCCTATCGATATACTCTAAAGTCGAGACGATGATTGGAGCCCCCTTGGCAACTCAAAACAAACGCGAACACTTGACGGAAGACCTGCTCAAGCGGCTGTTGGCCAGTTCGAGCATCGACGCCTATCTTGACGAAGGCGAAACCGTCGACCAAACGCTTCCCTCGTACTTGCGCTGCCTCATCGACGAGCGCCGCATCAAGCGCTCGGACGTCGCGCGCAACTCGGGCCTTAACCCGACCGTTGTGTACGACATCTTTGCCGGCAAAAGCCGCCCCGGCCGCGACCACGCCATCATGTTGGCACTCGGCATCGGCTGCACGCTTCGAGAGACGCAGCGCCTTCTGAGACTCGACAGCGTCGCCGAGCTTTGGTGCAAGGATCGCCGCGACGCCATCGTCATCTGGTGCATCGAACGCGGCATGAGTCGCGCTTGCACCGATGACGAGCTTTACCGCTTGGGCGAAAAAACGCTTCTGGGAACCAACCCACTCAAATAAACGCCCACGTCTGTGCGAGCCCCGTAACGCTATCCTCTCCATACGCGATTCAGTTGCCAACTGAACAAACAGAACAATCGTTGTCATATCATTCTTGGGGCATTTGCCCAGCTACCATGAAGGGAGGACGGCTTGAACGACAACCAGCTCATGCATGCCATGAGTCTTGACGACACCTATCGCGTCGAGCAGGTGCTCGCGCGCGGCGAAGACGGCATTACCGAACTCGTCACGATTGACGGAGCCGGTCCCTTCGTGCGAAAGAAGATTCGACAGAAGCTTGCCCGCCGCAATGTATGGTCGGCACTCACAGAATGCAGTTCGCCCCGTCTTCCCCGCGTCGAGGCGACCTACGAACTACCCGAGCACTTTGTTGTCGTCTACGACTTTGTGCCGGGTCGGCCGCTTTCCAAAGTTATCGAAACCGATGGGCCGTTGACGCCGGAAGAGGCAACATCGCTTGCCATCGAGCTTTGTGAGGCGGCCGAGGAGCTCCACAGACACGGTATCGTCCACCGTGACATTTCCCCCAACAATATCGTGGTTGCCGCGAACGGCGCACACCTCATCGACCTCGGTATTGCCCGCATGCGCGTCGAAGGGGCAAGCAAGGACACGACTTCCCTTGGAACCTGGGGGTTCGCCTCACCCGAGCAATACGGTTTTGCCCAGACCGACGCGCGAAGCGATGTCTACTCCATCGGACGCGTTCTTGGCTTTGCGCTTACGGGCATCCGTCCTGATGACGAGGCTTACGAGCAGATTCTTAAGAAGCATCTTGATAATGCACCCGCGACGCTCGTCCATGCCATCACGCGCGCCTGCTCGTTTGAGCCAAGCGCGCGATTCCAGTCTGCGGCAGAGATGGCAGGGGCGCTCTCCGGCTCGTCTCGACCGGGAAACGATAGGGCATCTTCTGGCACAGATGGGCAAACCGACCACGCCCAAATAGCGGCGGGCACGCATGCGTCTAAGCGCAACCCAGACAAAAGCAGGACGCGGACCTTTGGCGGCTTGTTGCTAAAACTGGCACTCGTCACCGCAATGCTTGCCGGGCTGATGGCAGTCGGCGCGATTGCCATCTCGACGTTCTACGCCGGCCGAGAAAGCAACAACGGGCCCACGTCCTCATCGCAAGCCGGCCAGTCTGACGGCGTTTCGACATCCAAAAAAGCAAATTCGGCAAGCGATGCCAACCACTTGTCCGCCGAGCTCTCGATCGCGGAATCAGGTTGGTCGGTTGACGGGCACGGATACGTCCACTTTGGCATCGGCCTTAAAAACTCCGACGGCCCCGCCGCCATCGCATTTCCCACCATTAAGGTCTACGGATACGACGCGAATGACAACCTGATCTTTACGGATGAGAAAACCTACAGCGCCATCGAGCCCGGCCAGACTGTCTACTTTGGCGATCAGACGGGAAATGGCACCGCTCCCGCGCGCGTTGAGTTCGAGGCAGTCACACCCAGCGGCGTTGCACTTGCCACCGCCACCGAAGCACCGGTGTACGAAATTTTAGATAGCACCGAATCCGCTGGGGCAGACGGCATGCAATCATTCTTGGCAAAACTCAAACTCCAAAGCGCCCCGAGCGGCTTTGATAAGACCCAAGTGTTCCTATCGGCTATCCTGCGCAATAAACAAGGCAATATCGTTGCCGGCTATAACAATTTTTGCGGCTGCCCCTCCGTCGGCTCGACGGTCCCTGTTTCGATCGACGTCAACAATCCGCCCACGCACGCAAGCTGTGATATTTACGCAGCCCAGTGGTAAGGTCCGGGGTGCCGCGAATAATTCCGCAGCACAAAGAAGGACCGGCATCGCGCCGGCCCTTCCGTACTTCTACAGCCCTAGAATCTCACGCTTCTTGGCATCAAACTCCTCTTGCGTCAAAATCCCGGCATCGAGAAGCTCTTTGAATTTCTTTACGGCCTCTATTTGATCCTCAAGCGTCCGTGCGGACTCGGCACTGTCCCCTGGCGCCCCCTTGGGCTCCATCGTATCCGGCGTACAGACCGCGCCCGCGACGCCTTCTACAGAAGCGTTACGGGGGTTGAGCATTCCCGCCAGCCCCATGCCGAGCACCATGCCGCCCGCAGCGCCAAACCCGTTCTCGCGTACGCCCTCGGCAATCATCTGCTGAGCCGCCACATCGGCTGCCTGCTTAGAAACCCCCTCGTAAGCGTTAACATCCAGCTTCTTTTTCGCATAGCTCTTGATAAGCTCGCGCGAGTCATCGGAGAATTCAATGTTTTCGATGGCGACTTGCACAAGTTTGATGCCAAAGCGATCTTGCCATGACCCCGCGTTATTACCCTCATCCAGGATCATATGGCGAATTTCGTTGACGTGTGACGGCAGCTGCGAAATTCGGACCTCGGACGACAAGGCATTCGTGGCCACGATGAACGAAGCCAGAAACTCTGCAATCAGCATGCTCCGTGCGCGCGGGTCGTCAAACGAATAGCTATAGACGTTCGCAGGAAGAAAATTCCTGATAAAACGCTCGGCATCCACTACCTGCAGTGACAGCTGACCATACGCGAAGACCTCAAGATCTGCGCCGTAAAACAAGTCGTTATACGCAAGCGGTCCACGCGTGCCGAACCTGATACCGCGGATTTCGCGCAGATTGACAAACGCCACACGCTTCTGCGACGGCGACATGCCCGCATAGCCGACACGACGCGCCGCCTGTCCGAGAACCATTTTGAGGACGCCCTGCTCTTCACGATCGTGGTCATCAAAAAGCGACGCTTCGCCGTCGCGATACTCAAAACCGCCCGGTTCCGTTATAACTTGCTCGATGCCCGCCTGACTAAAAATAAACGCCGCGGTGTTCTCGGGAACAAAAATGAGCGAGCCGTTGGACAGAACGTCACTCGATCCGTAGTTTCCGCCGCGCCCGTTTTGCCCAACCTTACGCACCCCGGGAGCAACCACGACATGCTCGTCAAAATGACCAGCCGTGACAATATCTTTCCATTGATCGGCGAGTACGCCACCGAGCGAGTCGATGGCAACATTCACAATACCCACAGCCACCTCACCCTACAGCACAAACTTGGTATCGCAGTACGAGCAAACGATGCCCTGGCCTTTGCGTCCCGCGACGGGCGCATGGCATCCGGGACACTTTGCCGTCGCCTTTGCGGCCATCTTCTCGGCATGAGGCTTTTGCACCTTCAGAGAAGCACCCAAGGCACTGCCAATGGAGTCGCCAACTGCCCCGACAACGCCCACGGCACCGTCTACAAAATCGGCAATCTCTGCCGCTGTACCTGAGGGAAGCTCCGAAGTATCGATGGCATCGATGTTGCCCGCCGCCGCGCGGCGCACACTTTCGGCCCAACGGTCGGCAAGGCGCTTGCCGCCTTCGGTAAAGCTCACCGTAACGGTCTCCTCCGAAAATGCGACTCGCAGCACCGGCGTACTATTCACACGCGCTGCGATAGTCTGGGGGACATCCGCCGAGCACAGAATCGAATCGAGCGGGCAGCGCTTGAGATAGCGTCGAGTTTTAAACAGCCCCTCGGAGACCGTTGCGACCAAGATTAGATTCATATTTGTAAGCACGATCTCATCGAGAGCCTCGCTACCAGAGCCAACGCCCAAGCGCACATTCGAGGTCTGCATGATGATGAGTTCGCCGGGTGCCAGATTGTACTCGTCCACGCCGTCATCCCCCGTCCAACGTTTTCCTCCCATCCTAAACACCAGGCAAATAATTTCATCAGCTGCCAACTGAATTTCTCACCAGATTCAGTTGGCAGCTGATGAAACCCCCGCAGCCCACAGCCACAATTCGAAGCAGTGTCATCCATATCAAGGGAAGGAACAACTATGGATTGGGAAGCTTCAGGCAGCGGGGATAATGGCGTCCCCCAAACGGTGTCGACACCCGATGGCAAGCCGCCCAAAGGCAAGAAGAAATGGCCGATCGTTCTGGCAGTGCTTGTTATCCTGATTATCTTGGCACGTATCAGCTCATGCGTGAGCGGCTGCGGCTCTTCGGGCCCATCAAAGACCGCCGACACGTTCACCTGGCCCAGCAGCGGTCTCGCGACCGAACTGCCCAAGCCCAATACAAACAAGGGCGAGATATACGAGAACAGCTCCGACTCTTTCTCGGCAACGCTGAAAGAAGTCTCACAAGCGGACTACGATAGCTACATCAACGCTTGCAAAGAAGCTAGCTATACCGATTTCTCGGGCGAAGGCACCGATGATTTTGAGGCAACGGCACCCAGCGGAGCAAAACTGACCTTGTCCTACTACAGCAGCTCAAAGTCCCTCGACATCGAGCTCGAGAAGCCGCAGGACAGCAGCGAGCAGGCAGACGCGGCCGACGATACCGATGCGGCAGCCGCTGATTTGCAGATCGAAACCGCACCGGCCGCATCCTCTTCTGACTTCCACGCCATGATGGACGGCTACGAACAGTTTATGAATAGCTACGTCGAGTTCATGAAAAAGTACGAGAATTCAGACGACACCGCATCGATGCTTGCCGACTACGGATCGATGATGCAGCAATACAGCGATTGGTCGCAGAAATTTGACAGCGTCGATGAAAGCTCGCTGTCCGCCGAGGATCAGGCTTACTATCTCGAGGTCCAGGGGCGCGTTCTACAGAAGCTGAGTGAGGTCCAATAGCCTCGCACTCAACGCCACACATCGTTCCCACAACAAAAAAGACCCGCCATCCAAAGTGGCGGGTCTTTTTGCACCAATCGGTTTTAGACGCCTACGCGTTCTTTTTGCCCAGCTTAGCCTTAACCAGACCGACCACAGTCGGGATGATCGACACGGCAACGATACCAACGATTAGCAGCTCAAAGTGCTCCTGCACAAAGGGAATGCCGCCAAAGAAGTAACCCAGCAGCGTAAAGACCGTCGACCAGGTAATGCCGCCCAGCACGTTAAAGATGACAAAGTTGCGCCAGTGCATGCCGCCCATACCGGCGATGAAGGGCACAAAGGTGCGGATAAACGGGAAGAAGCGACCCAGGAAGATGGCCAGGTGGCCCCACTTGTCCAGGAAGTCCTCGGACTTTTTGATACGCTCAGGCGTCATGGCCTTGACCTTGCCCGAGGCGATAATCTTTTGGCCAAAGAAATGACCGATCATAAAGTTGCACTGATCGCCCAAGATAGCAGCCGTCCATGCGACGGCCAGCAGGGCCACGATGTTAAAGCCGCCGTTGTGGGCAAAGAAGCCCGAGGCGAACAGCAGCGAGTCGCCGGGAAGGAACGGGAAGAACACCACGCCCGTCTCGACAAAGATAATCAGGAACACGCAGCCGTAGGCCATAAGCGGGCCGGCGGCGATCCAACTGGCGATCGCGGTGCGCGGGTCTTTGAGCAACTCGGCGATAAAATTAATGAAACCCATGAAGTAAAACCTCTCAGTTGTGGGCGCGGATACGTCCAAGTTGACCAGTATACGGTTGCGGCGCCTCCTCGTGCGCAACCCCACAAAAGCATGACTCCATTACCAGCAAGTATGCATAACTGACACCTGTCACGCTAAGCCGTGAAAGATTGCTCTTCCTAATCCCTAGCGAATCGCTATACTTTATTGAATCGCATTGCCATGGCGCTAAGGGAGGGCGGCCAGTGAGCTTTATCAATACCATTCGCGAGGACATCAAGACCGTCCAGGCGCAGGACCCCGCCGCGCAAAACGGTCTGGTCATTTTTCTTTCGTACCCCGGTCTTCACGCCAAGTGGAACCACGTGCCCGAGCACTGGCTGTGGGAACATGGGTATCGCTCGCTCGCCCGTGTGCTCTCGCAGCTCACTCGCCATATCACCGGCGTCGAAATTCACCCTGCCGCGCAGATTGGCAAGCACTTCTTTATCGACCATGCCATGGGCGTCGTCATCGGCGAGACCACCATTGTGGGCGACAACTGCGTACTCTATCAGGGCGTCACGCTCGGCGGTACTGGCAACGAGACCGGCAAACGCCACCCAACGCTCGGCAACAACGTCACCGTGGGCACGGGCGCCAAGGTGCTCGGCAACATCCGCATCGGCAACAACGTCAAGATCGGCGGCAACTCGGTCGTCGTTAAGGACGTCCCCGACAACTGCACCGTCGTGGGCGTGCCCGGGCGCATCATCAAGCGCAACGGCTGCCGTGTGTTCGAGGAAAGCTTCGACGCCAAACAGCATCGCGAGTACATGCCCGACGATGCCGCCGAGCAGAGTGCCCTCAACCGCCAGGGCATCACCGAGAATGCTCGCCGCGTCAAGGAGCTCGAGCGAGAGGTAGCGGAGCTCAAGGCCCTCGTCGCCAAGCTCGTGGACGAACGCTAGGGCTGCGAACGGTACAGACCCGCATCAACGCAAGAAGGCGCGCCAGGGAATCAATCCCCCGGCGCGCCTTCTTTTCGATGTGACAAGGGGACTGTCCCTTTGTCACATTATGCGAACTGACTCAGATAGAGGTCGGCATAGGCACCCTCGGCAGCCAGCAGTTCCTTATGCGTGCCCTGCTCGATAATGTTGCCATGGTCCATGACCAGAATCAGGTCGGCATCCACGATCGTCGACAGGCGATGCGCGATTACAAAACTGGTGCGCCCGCGCATGAGCGCATCCATGGCGCGGCCGATGGCAAGCTCGGTGCGCGTGTCCACGCTTGAGGTCGCCTCGTCCAGGATGAGAATCGCCGGGTTGTTGAGCAGCACGCGTGCAATGGTCAGCAGCTGGCGCTGGCCCTGACTAATGCTCTCGGCATCGTTGACCACCCGCGTGTCATAACCCTGCGGCATGGTACGCACAAAGAAGTCGACCTGCGCGGCGCGCGCAGCCGCCACGATCTCGTCGCGCGTCGCCTCGGGACAGCCGTAGGCGATGTTCTGCGCAATCGTGCCATCAAATAGCCAGGCGTCCTGCAGCACCATGCCAAACTGCTGGCGCAGCTCGCCGCGGTCCATACGGCTCGTGTCCACGCCGTCGAGCGTAATGCGGCCACCGTCGATCTCGTAGAAGCGCATGAGCAGGTTGATGAGCGTGGTCTTGCCCGCGCCCGTGGTTCCCACCACGGCAATCTTCTGGCCCGGCTCAGCGGTAAACGACACATCGCGCATGAGCGGCTTATCGGGCGCATAGCCAAAGCGCACATGCTCAAAGGCGACGCGGCCTTCCACGCGACCCGGCAGCTTGGCGGCCTCGCCTGGCTGCGGATCGGCCTCCATCTCGGGCTCATCGAGCAGGTCGAACACGCGCTCCGCGCTCGCCAGCGCGCTCTGCAGCGAGTTGAAGGTAAACGAGAGTTGCGTCATGGGCTCGGACGCCTCGTAGATAAACTGGAAGAACGCCTGGAACACGCCGACAGTCATATGACCGGCAACCAGCATGCTGCAGCCCACGAGCGCGATCACGATCTGCGCCAAACGGCCGATAAAGCGCACCGCGGGGCCGACGGCGTTAATCATAAAGTCGGCCTTGGCGCTCATGCGCGCCAACTCGTTCGAAGCCTCATGCACCTCGGCAGAGCTCTGGCGCTCGCGGTTGAACGCGCGAATCACCAGGCGGCCCGAATAGCCCTCCTCGACCGCACTCGTAATCTTGGACACCCACTCCTGGCGCTCGCCCGTCACGTCATGCGTGCGGCGCGAAACCACCTTGGTCACCAGCAGCGACACCGCCGTAAAGCCCAAAAAGACGAGCGTGAGCTCGACGCTGAACACAAACATCATGCTCACAGCGCCCACAACCGTACCGATCGACACGAGCAGCTGCAGCAATCCGCGCTGCATGCTCTCGGACATCTTGTCCAGGTCGTTGGTCGCGCGGCTGACTACCTCACCGGGGCGATGCGCATCAAAGTAAGCGAGCGGCAGACGGCTGAGCTTTTGCGCGATGCGGTTGCGCAGGCGCAGGTTGAGGCGCTCAGCAACACTCGACATCAAAAAACTCTGCAGTGCATAGAACGATCCGGCGGCCGTCCAGATTAAAAAGTAGATGAAGATGGTTCTGCCGCAGCTCTCCCAGGTGATGTTGAAGGTGGTGTCGTTGGCAAACGCCACCTGTATATGGCCCCACAGCTCGTCGATAACATGAGCGCTATATGCCGGCGCGGCGGTGTTAAAGATGACGTAGAACACGATGCTCACGAACACGATATAGAAGCGCCAATGGTCGCCGGTAGCCTCGTTCCACAAACGGCGCACCGTCGCCCAGGTATCCCGAGGCGTCTCGTCCTCGTCTTCGTCATCCACGTCGCGCATGCGCTCTGCCTCGGCGCGGGCACGCTCATCCTCGGCTCGTTCGTTTTCCTCGTACAGCGCTTGGCGACGAGCCTCGCGCTCGGCCGCCGCCTTGGCGGCATCGTCCAGCTCGGGTACCGCGGCAGCCGTTTCCTCAACCAGTCCCGCGGCAGCGGCGTCATCAACGCCGCCCTGCTTCTTGAGCTCCTCGGTCATGCTACTCACCTCCCTTCATCTGCGATTCCGCGATAGCGCGGTACACCTCGCAGGTTTCCATGAGCTCGTCGTGCGTGCCTAGGCCCACGACCTCGCCGTCCTTGAGCACCACGATCTGGTTGGCATGCAAGATCGTCGAGATGCGCTGCGCGATGATGAGCACCGCAGCGTCGCGCGTCTCGTCTTGCAACGCATGGCGCAGGGCGGCATCAGTCTTAAAGTCCAGGGCCGAAAAACTGTCGTCGAAGATATATAGATCGGCATGCTTCATGAGCGCACGGGCGATGGCCAGACGTTGGCGCTGGCCGCCCGAAAAGTTCGTGCCGCCCTGCGCCACCGGGGCATCGAGCCCCTGCGGCTGATCGAGCACAAAGGTGCTCTGGGCAACCTGGAGCGCATGAAGCATGTCGGCCTCAGTCGCGTCTTCGTTGCCAAAGCGCAGATTGCTTGCCACGGTACCCGAGAACAGCCATGCCTTCTGCGGCACATAGGCAATGCGCCCGCGAATCTCACTTTGCGAAAGCTCGCGCAGATCGACGCCGTCCAGGCGAATGACGCCCTTGGTGGCATCGTGGAAGCGCAGTAGGAGCTTGGCCACCGTCGACTTGCCCGAGCCCGTCGAGCCCACAATCGCGGTCGTCTGACCGCGTCGACAAGTAAAGTTCAAATTGCACAGAGTGTCCTCGTCGGTGTCGTCAAAGCGAAACGACATGTGATCGAACACGGCGACTGCATCCGCATCGTCCTCGGAGGCAGGCGCCCCGTCACCCAGCGTACGCTCGCCATCCACGATACTCGGCTCAATCTCCAACACCTGCTGCGCACGGTTGAGGCACGCCGCGGCGCGCGGAAGCGTCAGCACCACCATCTGCGCCATCATCACAAAGAACAGAATCAGGATCGCGTACTCCAGCACGGCCGAGATGCTGCCGATTTGCATCGCATGGGCGCCCACGCGGTTGCCGCCCACCCACAGCACCGCCACCTCGGCGATGTTCATCAAAAAGAAGCTGGAGCTGTCGAGCCCCACAAACAGGTGGTTGACCTTAATGGCATTGTCCGCGTAATCGCTAAACACCTCGTCCAGGCGCTGCTCCTCATGGCGCTCCTTGTTAAACGCACGGATGACGCGCACACCCACGATGTTTTCGCGCAGCACCACGTTCATACGGTCGATAAAACTCTGCAAGCGCATAAAGATCGGAGCCGCGTTGGCAACCGTAAAGACCGCCGCAACCAGCACGATCGCAACCACGACGCCCAGAAGCATGCCCATGGCCGAATCGATGAGCCAGGCGAAGATGATGCCTGCCACCGCCAGGAACGGCACCGGCAGCACCAGCTGGATCGTCTGCAGAATCGCCTGTTGAATCACGTTGATGTCGTTGAGCGAGCGCGTGATCATCGAGCCCGTGCCAAAGCGCTCAAAGTCACTGGCAGACAGCTCGAGCGACTTGTCGTAGACGGCATTGCGGATATCGCAGGCCACGTTGGCGGCCAAGCGCGCCGAAAGATAGCAGCCCAACACCGCGCCGCCGCTGGCCATGCCGGTCGCGATAAGCATGTAGAGGCCGTTGCGCAGGATGTAGTCGACATCGCCCGTGGTGATGCCGGTGTTGACCATGTTCGCCAGCATCGTGGGAACCAACAGCGTACCGACGTTGTCGATTAGCAGCACCAACAACGTCACCGCGACAAGCCTGCGATACGGCTTCATAAACCTCATTAAGAGTCGCACGACTCCCCCTCACCTTGATTCTCGGCCTGGCTCTCGGCAGCGATATGCTGCTTAAAGGCATCGCACTCATCGCCGAGCGCATGGGAAAATTTTCCGATCAGGCGCATGATTTCGCGCTGTTCCCAGGGCTCGAGCACTTCGAAAGCCTGTTGCTCGGCTTCTTGCGCCGGCAGCGCATATTGCTCGGCAAACCGCATGCCCGCTTCGGTCAAACGCACAACCTTGTTCTTACGGCTGCCTTCGGCAAACTCCAACGTTGCAAAGCCCCGCGCCGTCAAGGTTTTAATTGCCGAGTTGATAGTCTGCTTGCTGTAGAACCATTCGCTTGTCAGACGACTCACAGCGATGCTACCGCCCGCCGTGCTGGTATCGACGAGCATCCAGTAAGCGCAGTCCGAAAGACCGCAGGCGCGCGAGAACTCCGAATAGATATGGTCGAGTCCATTGAGCAACCGGTCGAAGTCGACCAGCGTAACCGCACTATTCATCTATCCCACCATTCGATTGTCCGATTTTTGACCAATTTATGTCTTTAGATTAGTCCGAGTTTTGACTATCGTCAACAGGCGTTCCGCAAATGTTTGCACTTTTATGGCCTATCGGCAGAAAAAGACCGCCGGCGCGGGGGCAGCGCCAGCGGTCACGTGAAATTCGGGTTTTATTGCCTGTTAAGCGGCGACGGCCTCATAGACCGTAGCGCCCGAGAAGCTATCATGCAGGCTCTTGCCGGCAATCCACGGCAGCTCGACGACCTCGCAGACCGTATTGACGAGCTCGGAGCAGTCAGTAAAGTGGCCCTTGTCGTTGAGGGCCTCGCAATCCTGAACACGCCAATAGCCATCGGTGTGCGTGATGTAGTACTCGTGATCGTTGATCGACACGAAAGCGCGCGTCTTGGAACGCAGCAGCTTCAGAAATCCTTCGAAATCGGTCTCGACGACATCTCCAGCCTGGAACATGATAGTTACCTCCTGGCCCGGCGCCACCACGGCGCGTTGATAAACGTTGGTGCTCCTTTAGTAAAACCTTTATCAGAGGTTATGCGTTCGTCATTTAGGCAAGTGGTAAAAAACCGCAGGGTAGACGGGATAAAACGTTTAACCATCCCATTGGTTTGTCACATTATGAAGGTACTTTTATGCAAACCTACTTTCCCAATTGGAATCTATCCTTTTGGCCGGGCAATTGACCGTCTATCGTTTGAGCCCGACGGGTATGAACGTGGCATCTGCAACGCCACCGCAAGGAGACACCATGGAGACTATTGAAGCGCTAATCCACCGCCGCAGCTGCCGCAAATACAGCGATCGCCCTGTCGAGGCCGAGAAGCTCGCACGCATTATCGAAGCCGGTCAGTACGCGCCGAGCGGCATGGGACGCCAGCCGGTCACGTTCGTCGCCGTCACCGACCCCGCAACCGTCGAGCGCCTCTCGCAGCTCAACGCCCAAGTTATGGGTAGCGAGGGAGATCCCTTCTACGGCGCCAAGACCGTTGTGGTAGTGCTCGTCGACCGCAGCGTGCCCACACATCTGGAAGACGGCTCGCTCGCCATGGGCAACTTGCTCAACGCCGCCTATGCACTGGGTGTCGATTCGTGCTGGATTCATCGCGCCCACGAGGTTTTCGATTCGCCCGAGGGCCTGAAGCTACTGGCAAGCTGGGGCCTGCCCGCCGACGGTAGCCTACGCGGCATCGGTCACTGCATTCTGGGCTATGCCGAAGACGCGCTTCCCGAGGCAAAGCCGCGCCGCGACAACGTCGTCTACGTAAGGTAACCCAGGAGCGTCAGCAGGGGTAGCTAATTTGGGACGGGGCTATTTTAGCTACCCCTCTCGCAACTTATATTGACGTCGCCGTTGTCGTCGTTTCGTTCGTGTGAGTCGTTTCGGCTTCGCTGCTTTGTTCGTCCTCGTCCTTTTGCGCATCGGCGATGGTGGTGGCCGCCGCGACGATACCGCGTTGGGGCACAACGCCCGTCTGGGTCTGTGCGCCCTCGACAACTTCTGTGCCTGCATGCGCGAGCTCGGGCGATTTAAACATTGCGTCCAAGTTGGCGCCGCCGCCGGCGTAGCCAAGCGCAGCGAGCGCGATGACGATCGCTGCAACGACAACCACGATCGGCACGTAGCGATGCCAGCCGGCGGGATTGAGCCCGCTGCGGCGAGCCGCCCCGCGGCTGATGTAACCGAGTGTGCCGTCGTGCTTGAGCTTTGAGCCCACCACGCGCTTGCGGCCCCACAGCGACGACTCGGCCTGCATGGCCAAGCGAGCGCTTGCCGAAGGATAGCCATATTTAGTGCGCTTGAACGAGCCATCAAACCCCGAGGCGTGTTTGCCCCACGTCACCGATGTCGTGCGTCGGTTAACCGGCGCGGCGCTCCGTCTTCTGCGGCTCGGTTTTGAAGTCTCAGCCATATGCCCTCGCACGCCGTAACCAAATCGAAACAATAACGCTTTGGACTGTAGCACACGCGTCGCGCGCGGTCACGGGCGCCTCGCTCAACGGTCATCGTCCTTCAGCAAGCGCCACAGCGTTGTACGGCTTATGCCCAGCACCTCCGCCGCACGGGTTCGGTTGCCGCGTAGATGATCTACAACCAGATGCGCGATATCTCGCTCGGTATCGGCCAGCGGTCGCAGGATATACAGGTCACTTTCGAGTGTCGGGGCGCCAAAGGTTGCGGTCTTAATCACATCCTCTTGGGCGAGCACTTCCTCCGCCACAGCGCGGTCCACCGCGCCCGCCCCCACCAATATATACAGTCGTTCCGAGACCTCGCGGAGCTGCAGATAATTGCGCGGCCAGCGGTAAGCATCGAGCGTCTTCGTCGCCGCGGCGGACAGCGTGGGTGCTGCCGTCCCAAATGCATCAGCGAGATATTCCAAATAGCGCGCAACCTTTGTCGACGCGGCTCCCTGCTCGGCAATCGCCGGCGCCACGCTCACCGCACAGGCGAAGCGCTCGGTCACAAAGGCGGCTTGATCACTTTCGCTGCCGCCCGGCATGTCGTTCGCCGTCAGCACCACATGGCAGCGCGTCGCCAACGCGGTGTCGGCCATCGTGGAAACGAGCTCGCGGAGGCGCTGGGGACCAACCGCATTCCAGCCCTCAATGCAAAGGGTCAGCCCTGTTTGAAACAGCGGCGATTCGGAGCTTTTGAGCACATGGCGCCAACCCCGATCGGTGAGCTCATCGAGCGCGACGGAAACAAAGGGTTGATCGGCAAAAGGACCGTCCAGATAGAGGCGCTTGGCTATCTCGACCTGACCCGCCCCCAGCTCGCCCTCGAGCATAAGGGGCACTCCGCGCGCGTAGCTCTCGGCGACCGGCGCAGCCATCGAGGCCGCCCCCTCAACGATGCCGTACGCGCTCGATTCGTAGCGGGCCTCAACTTCGTCGGCATTGAGCCATTCGATGCCCGCATGTGCCGCGGCGCCGCGCACCTCGCGGACCACGGCGACCCAAAGCCCCCCGCCCTCTTTGTCGGTGGGGCGAACGGTCAGGCTCAGGCGCGCACCCGCACGTCCCATAACCAGACGCGCGCCGTCTCCTATACGGTCGAGGCGCTCAGCGACAAAAGCCGCCACATCCCGCTCAAGAGCCGCGTCATTCATGGTAGAAATCGCGACGTCCCCCCGCGCATCGATTGCCAATGCCGAGGCCCCGGCAGCAGCCAGGGCCTCGGTCAAGATGTTCAGCTTGGAATCGCTATCCATGATTTGCCCCTGTCCGCGGCGATGTGCAACCGCCGACGGTCGCACGACCGAGTGTTTCAAAATTGAACGATATTGCTCACCAAACACTATAGGGCAGAAAGCGCCGTCCTGCGAGTATAGGTGTTGCCCCGCATCGCCATCCTGGCGGGGCGATAAGAGCTCTTCGGGACCTATCAACCTGCGGACAAGCCATACCCGCAAGAGCTCCTATCGCTCCACCGCAGGCATGCGCTCACCAGCAGCCAACACGCAAACTGGCTACTTCTCTACCAGATTCCCAGCACGTACTGCATTCCCAAGCTCATGCACGCAATGCCAATCCAGCAGCAAAGGCCCAGCGCAATGGGCTTACCGCCCTTTTTGACCAGCTCAACGATATCGGTATTGAAACCAATAGCCGCCATGGCCATCACGATAAAGAACTTCGAAAGCTCCTTGATAGGTGCCGTAACGGACGCGGGAAGCTGAAGCACCGTGGTGATCACGCTCGCCAGCACGAAGAACAGCACAAACATGGGAAACGCGCGTTTAAGCGAGAACGTGCTTTTGGCGTCGCCGCCAGCCTTGCGCGCTAGATGCATCTGCCAGCATGCGAGGACCAACGTAATGGGAATAATGGCCAGCGTCCTGGTGAGCTTGACCACCGTGGCGCTCTCGAGCACATTGGCACCGGGATGCATGCTGTCCCAGGCGCTCGCCGCAGCCGTTACCGACGAGGTGTCGTTGATGGCGGTGCCGGCAAACATGCCAAAGCCCTCGTTGGTCAGCCCGAGCATGCCGCCGAGCGTCGGAAACACGAGCGCCGCGATAACGTTAAACAGGAAGATGACCGAAATAGCCTGGGCAATCTCGCGATCGTCGGCATCGATGACGGGTGCGGTCGCGGCGATGGCAGAACCGCCGCAAATCGACGAACCCACACCCACAAGCGTCGCGATCTTGCTCGGCACGTTCATGACGCGGCAGAGCACGAAGGCGGCAACAAGCGAGGTCGAGATCGTCGCCACGATAATCGGCAGCGACTGGGCGCCCTTGGACAGAATCTGCGAGAGGTTCATGCCAAAGCCAAGCAGGATAACCGCGTACTGCAAGATCTTTTTGGATGTATAGGTGACGCCAGCAGCGAGCGGTTCGCGACGATTCTTGGGAAAGACGAGAGCCAGGACCATGCCAAAGAGGATGGCAAATACCGGCCCGCCAACCACCTCGATCTGCTTGCCGAGCAGCGTTGCGGGAATGGCGATGATCAGGCAGAACAAGACGCCCTTCCAGCGCTCGCGTACGATATTTGCCAGTTGCATATGGGATTCCTTCTTCCTATTTCACGTTTGCGACGACTTACGATACGACAACGCTAAGCGCAATCCCGCGCAAACGCAGGAAAAAATGTCGCAAAAGTTATCGGGCGGCGATTGAATTACCCACCGCGGAGGGCTGACTCGCGGCATAATAAACAACTGACATATGAGTGTGAATGAACGGTTGCGAGGCGCTATGGAAGAATCGATGCACATCGGCGAGCAAGAAGCGAGCCTACAGGACCAGTCCTACCACACCATTCGACGCAAAATCGTCTACCTGGACTACAAGCCGGGCGAGAAGCTGGGCGTTAAACAGCTTTGCGACGACCTGGATATGGGGCGCACCCCTGTGCGCGAAGCGTTGGTGCGTCTGGCGCAAGAGGGCTTGGTGCGCACCGTGCCCCAAAGCGGCACCTATGTCTCGCCCATCAACCTTACCCTTGCCGAGAGTGCCTGCTACATTCGCGAGCACCTGGAAAAGCAGGTGATCGTGGAGTGCTGCGCGCGTGCCACCTCGGTGGGCATCGAGCAGCTCGACCGCGCCATCGTGCTGCAGGAAAAGGCGATGGCCGAAGAGGATCGCATCGGCTTTTTTTTGAGCGACAATCTCATGCATCGCATGATCTTTAGCATCGCATGCCGCAGCACCGTGTGGTCGTGGCTCGAGGAGACCAATGCCGACCTAGAGCGCTTCCGCTGGCTGCGCGCCGCCACGCAGACGCTCGACAAGCAGGAGATTGTTAACGAGCACAAGCAAATCCGCCGCGCTATTGCCGGACGCGACCCCATCGAGGCGCGCTTTTTGGTGAGCAAGCACCTGCACATGATGTTCCGCAACCAGACCGAGATTCTGGACCAGTATCCCGAGTACTTCGAGACCAGCAAGCTCCGCTAACCTGCCAAAACCACCACAAAGGGGACAGGCACCTTTGTGGTGGTTTCTCCGTACAAAAAGGCCCGGCTCCGTCTGATGACGCGGAGCCGGGCCTTGGCTGTTGGAACGCCGGAACATCCGCTACTCGACAGTAACGCTTTTCGCCAGGTTTCGGGGTTGGTCGACGTCGCATCCGCGCAGGATGGCGACCTCGCGGGCGAGCAGCTGCAGCGGGACGCTCGCCGTGATGGGGCTGAACACGTCGCGGACTGCCGGCACGCGGATGATGCAATCGGCGATCTTGTTGATCTCCTCGTCGCCCTCAGTGGCAACGACGATGACCTTGGCACCCCGCGCCTTGCACTCCATAAGGTTCGACACGGTCTTGTCGTAGGTGGCGCTCTTGGTGGCCACGGCGATGACAGGGAAGCCCGGGTCGATCAGGGCGATGGGGCCGTGCTTCATCTCACCGGCGGCGTAGGCCTCGGCGTGCAGGTAGCTGACCTCTTTGAGCTTGAGCGCGCCCTCGTAGGAGATAGCGGCACCCATGCCACGGCCCACGAACAGCGCCGATTGCGCGTCCTTGCACAGCAGGGCGGCCTCGTGCACGGCCTCGGTCTGCGTGTCCAGAATCCACTGGATCTGCTCTGCCGTATCGGAAAGCTCGCGGAACAGCATGCGCGCCTGCTTGGTGGTCAGGCGGTACTTGACCTGCGCCAGCAGCAGCGCCAGCAGCGTCAGGCTCACAACCTGGCCGATAAAGCTCTTGGTCGAGGCGACCGCGATCTCCTTGTTGGCCTTGGTATAGATGACGCCGTCGCTCTCGCGCGCCACCGGGCTGCCCACCACGTTGGTGATGCCGAAGACCTTGGCACCCTTGATGCGCGCGTCGCGAATGGCGGCAAGGGTATCGGCCGTCTCGCCCGACTGGGACACGGCCACAACAAGCGTCGTCGGCGTGATGATGGGGTTGCGGTAGCGGAACTCGCTTGCCGCCTCGACCTCGGTAGGAATACGAGCCCAGCCCTCAATGAGATTCTTAGCAATGAGGCCAGCGTGATAGCTGGTGCCGCAAGCGATCACGTAGACGCGGTCGATGTCGTTGAGCTCCTCGAGCGAAAGGCCCAGCTCGTCGATGTCGAGCTCGCCGGCTGGCGTCATACGACCGACCAGCGTGTCGCGCACGACGCGCGGCTGCTCGTGGATTTCCTTGAGCATGAAGTCGGGATAACCGCCCTTTTCGGCCATGTCCAGATCCCAGTCGATGTGAGTGACCTTGGGCTCGATAACATTGCCGGCCTCGTCGGTGTATTCGACGCCTGCGGGCGTGAGCTTGGCAAACTGACCGTCCTCGAGCACCACGACATCGCGGGTGGCGTCGATGAGTGCAATGACGTCGGAGGCGACATAGGCACCGGTCTCGCCTGCGCCGACCACAATCGGGGAATCCTTGCGGGCTACGGCGATCACGCGGGGCTCGTCAGCGCACACGGCGGCCAGACCATAGGCACCGACCACGTGGGTGCAAGCCTCGCGCACGGAGGCCATCAGGTCGTGTGTCTCGGCATAGGCCTCTTCGATCAGATGCGCGAAGACCTCGGTATCGGTCTCGCTCTTAAAGTGGTGGCCGCGGCCCTCCAGCTCTTCGCGCAGCTCAGCGAAGTTCTCGATGATGCCGTTGTGGACGATGGCGATACGACCGTCGCAGCTGGTGTGGGGATGGGCGTTAACGACGGAGGGCTTGCCGTGGGTAGCCCAGCGGGTATGGCCGATGCCGCAGGTAGCGTCGCTGTCGATATTGGAAAGCTCGCTCTCCAGGCCCGCGACCTTGCCCACGCGGCGGATGACGTCGAGGTGAGCCGCGGCGCCCTCGCCCACCTCGAGCGCAACGCCCGAGGAGTCATAGCCACGATATTCCATGCGCTTGAGGCCCGTGACCAGGATGTTCTTTGCAATATCAGAGCCGGTGTAGCCGACAATTCCGCACATAGGATAAATCCCTTCGTTCGCGTGACTGCAAGACGTCCACGCACAGGGGGCGCTGAGACGTATAACGTTCGAGTATTGTACTCACGCAAGCGCAAGCTGATATACCAGAAGTGGTATCTCAACTTAGATACCACCCGATGCACACACCTCACCACCACAAAGGGGACAGGCACCTTTGTGGTGGTTTGGGCCGGGGCGGCGGCCTATCCCGGCGAAAGATCTCGATCTGTAACATCTGGGCCGCAATAAGCCGGCTTAGTGTTACAGGTCGAGACGTTACGGTTCGGCCCCTGCACTATGTCTCAATCTGTAACAGGTGGAGGCGGTTTTGCCGTCCAGATGTTACAGATCGAGACAATTGAAGGCCCGGGCGTCTCAAACCACCACAAAGGTGCCTGTCCCCTTCGTGGTGGTCGCGCTGGCAACGGCGTTTGCCCAGATAAAACCTGCCAAAATTAACCTGTCCCTAATTGGCAGGTTTTGACACCCTAGGGGCGGGCGATGCTACAATCTGCCTTGTACTTGAAACGCATCAAAGGGGCCGCTATGGCAAAGGTGAAAATCAGCGACGTCGCGCGCGAAGCGGGGGTCTCGCTGGGCACGGTATCCAACGCGCTCAACCACCCCGAAAAGCTGCGCCCCGAGACCCTCAAACTCATCAACGAGACCATCAATCGCCTGGGCTACCTGCCCAACCAAAGCGCCCGCCAGCTCGCAGGCGGCACCACCAAGTCCTTTGGCTTGGTTCTCCCCCGCCTCGACCACGGCTTCTCGCTCCAAATTGCCAGCGGCGCCCATAACGAGGCGCGCAAACACGGTTACGACCTGCTCATCGCCAACGCCGATAACGACGACATTCTCGAGGACCATTACCTGCGCTATTTTATGGGCACGCAGATGTCCGGCGTCATGGTTCAGCCCATGGCGTCCCCCGATTGGCACCCCGCCATGACCAAGATTCCCGTCCCCATCGTCCATCTGGACGTCCATTGTTCAGAACCCGGTTACTACGTGGCCGCCGACAACGAGGCACAGGGGCGCATTATCGCCGAGCTCGCCATCGCCCGCGACGCACGCCGTATCACCGTTGTGGGCAGAGCGGCATTTATGCAGCTCACCCTGCGCGTCCTTGGCATCCACAAAGCACTTGCCCTGCATCCCGATATCAAAATTGAGGTCATCGATGCCGGAGAGTGGAATGCCGCAGCCGACGGCTACGGCATCGGTACCCAGATTGCCGAACGCCCTGCTGACGAGCGCCCCGATTTTGTCATCGGCCTGACCGACGTATTGGCCTCGGGCGTTATCTCGGCGCTGACCGACAAAGGCATCTTCGTCCCCGAGCAGGTCCGTGTGGCCGGCTGCGACGGCAACCCCCTTGCATGGAGCGGGTCGGTTCCCCTTACCACCGTGGCGCCGCCGGGCTATGAAATTGGCCGCAAGGGCGTGCAGCTGCTCATGGAACAAATCGAGGATAAACCTGTCGCCAAGACCAAACGAGTCCGCATCGGCTCCGCCGCGCGCACCGTCACCACGGTCACGGCCAGCGAGGACATTAACCGTCAGGAGCTCGTGCGTCCCTTCTTGCTCGAGCGCGTAAGCACCCAAAATGCCAAGCCGCACCCGACGGGCCAACCCATGGTCCCGACAACCGACATCAACCTGGGCGCCTACTTGTAACAAAAAAACGCCGAAACGGAAACAGGCCCGCTGCGGCGTTTTTTACTGGCCCCATGCGCCCCCCGTTTAGCCGGACCTGCGGTTACGGATATTTATGGAATGTAATCCAATTTTCATTAACTTTTTTGTTAAAATAGACTCAATTCCATTTTTTTAGATATTTCCTATAAGTATTGATTTTGCTCCAGTTTTTTCTCGCCAAGAAAGGGGTTTCATGAATCTGATTGATCGCAAACAGTACCTCGACTGGCTCATTTCGTGGAAAGACTCGCACGTCATCAAGGTCGTTTCGGGCGTGCGAAGGTCCGGCAAATCAAAGCTATTCGAAATCTACCGTAGCTACCTGCGCGATCATGGAATCACAGGTGACCAGGTTATATCCCTCAACTTTGAAGACCTGGAGTTCGAGTCGCTTACGTCATATAGAGCACTCTACGACTACATTTCCGCCAGACTCGTCCCCGATAAGATGAACTACGTTTTTCTGGACGAGATACAGCACGTCGAGCATTTCGAAAAAGCCGTCGACAGTCTTTTTATCAAGGACAATGTCGACCTCTACATAACCGGTTCCAACGCCTATCTGCTCTCGAGCGAGCTGGCTACTTTGCTCTCCGGTCGCTACGTAGAGCTCAAGATGCTGCCCCTATCCTTTAAAGAGTTTTGCTCGGCAAAAACCAATGACGGAAAGGCTCCCGCGCAGTTGTTTGACGAGTACATCACCCGGGGCTCTTTTCCCTTTATCGCCGAGACGGGTATTCTGGGACCCCAGGCGCGCGATTATCTTATGAGCCTCTACGATACCATCGTCATACGCGACGTTATCGAACGCCTGAAGGTCTCGGACGTCCCGACCCTGCGCGATATCACCAAGTTCCTACTCCATAGCATTGGAAACCGGATCTCGATTAAAAAAATCTCCGACACGCTCTCGTCCAACGGCAACAAAACCGACCAGAAAACCGTAGCCAAGTACCTCAAAGGCTTAACAGACAGCCTTGTGCTGTACTTTGCTCCGCGCTATAACGTGCGCGGTCGGCAGCTTCTTTCAACAAACGGCAAATACTACGCCGTTGACCTTGGACTTAGAGGCGCTCTTGTCAAAACCCAAAGCAGCGATATCGGTCATATCCTCGAAAATGTTGTTTATCTCGAGCTCCTACGCCGTGGATACGACGTCTACGTGGGCGATATCGACGGCGGGGAAATCGATTTTGTTGCCCTAAACTCAGACGAGACAGCCTATTTTCAGGTTTCAGCCACAACGCTCGACGAAACCACCCTCAATCGAGAGTTGGCCCCCTTTAAGAAAGTCCGAGACAACTACCCCAAGACGCTTCTTACGCTCGACACGCTGTTTGCGGACGCGAACTACGAAGGAGTCCGCAAGCGCAACGTGATCGACTGGCTCCTTGAGTAACTTGTAGCGTCATAACCCTCCGCCAGCTCCTTACCAAGGCCGCAGCCCCAGTCGCTTAAAGCACAATGCCCCTCTTATCGGCCAAAACAGCAATCTTGGCGTGATAAGAGGGGCTGACTGCGTCAGCGCCTCCACGCAGGCGCCGTTGCCGCCACCGTCCCGCGGGATCGGGCGCGGGACATGGCGACTCGCGTACAAACGCTAGCGCACGGCCTTGACCGCTGCCGGCAGATCGAACAGCGTATCGAGCACGGCCTCGCAGCCATCCACCACGTCCTGCGGCAGCGGCACGATATCGGGAACGGCAAAGACGTGGCAGCCGGCCGTGATGCCCGAGACGCAGCCGTTGCGCGAATCCTCGACCACAGCGCACTCCTCGGGAGCAAAGCCCGCGCGCTCGCAGGCGAGCAGGTACATCTCGGGATCGGGCTTGCCGTGCACAACGTCCTCGCCGCAGGTCACCGTCTCAAACTTATCAAAGAGGCCGACCATCTTAAGGTTGCGCTCGGCGGTAACATGGCGCGACGACGTCGCAAGACCCACGTGATAGCCCGCAGCCAGCAGCTCGTCGAGGCACTCGGCGGCACCGGCCTTAAGCTCCAGATCGGTCTTGACCATCTCGTCGCGAATCTCCCTATGGCGACGATAAATTGCCTCAGAGATTTCGCGGCTGCCGTAATGCTCATCAAGGATGTCCATGACATCGGGCAGCGTACGACCGATAAACTGATGGATCAGCGCATCATCAATCGCGAATCCCAGCTCGGCCGCGCCCGCCTTCCACGCCTTGATACCCAAACGCTCGGTATCGACCAGCGTTCCGTCCATGTCAAAAATAACAGCCTTGATCATATCGGTCCCCTCACCGGATTGCATTACTGCCACTCTACCGCACTTTACAAACTTGTATATAACGTATATAGCATATTGCGCTTTCGTTACATAGATAGAAGTCTTATGACAAGCGGCTCGGTAGGATTATAGTTTTCGACCGAGTACTCAACGGCAAGGATCGATTCATGCTTTCAGACACCACCGCACCTGCAGAGGAGCTTCAGGACAAACTCGCAGCGCTCGAGCAGCTGCTTTTGGCATATGGACGCGTCACCATCGGCTTTTCCGGCGGCGTTGACAGCAGCTTTTTGGCCGCCGTATGCGCCCGCATCATGCCTGCCGACACGCTTCTCGTTCACCTCACCACGCCGCTCATCGGCACGCCCGAGCAGGCTTCGTTTGAGCGGGCGGTTGACGGGCAGGCCAATGAGGGGCCGCATTTTAAGCTCCCCGTGCTCAATCTTTCGGTCGATCAGCTGCGGCTCCCCCAAGTAGCCTGCAACGATGCTAATCGCTGCTACCACTGTAAGCACGCCGGCTTTACCGCCATCGTCAACCACGCCAAGTCGCTGGGCTTTCCCACCGTCATCGACGGCAGCAACGCAAGCGACCGCGGTGACTACCGCCCCGGCATGCGCGCTGCCGAGGAACTCGGCGTGCGCTCCCCTCTCATGGAGGTCGGCTTTACCAAGGACGAAGAGCGCGAGTTGCTGCGCGCCTGGGGATACCCCGTCTGGAACCTGCCGGCAGGAGCCTGCCTGGCCACGCGCGTCCCCACGGGCGAGGAGCTCACGCGCGAGAAGGTCGATGCAATCCGCACCTGTGAGGACTACCTGCACGACCTTGGCCTGGACCAGGTCCGCGCACGCCTCGTCGGCGGCTGCATGCATATCGAGGCCGCGCCGGCAGACGTCGCCAAGATCGCCGCCCTCGGCAGTACCGCGGTCAACGACGAGGGCAAGGCCCCGCTTCCCGTCGCCATCGAATCTGCCCTGCGCAACCTAGGCTGCGGTCATATCTCCCCCGAGGTAACCCCCTACATCCACGGCAACATGAACCAATAACCCACCAAAAAGGGACAGGTTTATTTTGGCAGGTTTTATCTGGGGAAATATCGCAGGGCAACCGCCTCTCTAGCATCCATCTATCTTTGAGAGACACTAGAGAGGCGACTCAGCCACATCTACCTCTTCCGATAGCGGCGGTTGCGGCTCGTCGATGAACCCATTACTTCAATGAGTCCTTTATCCGCCATTTTTGGCAGATGGTAACGGACGGACGAAATCTTGACCCCCGATGCAACCGCTATTTCTCGCGCCGTCATATCCATTCCGGCGCTGAGAGCCTCCAGGATCCTATCCGCCGTCGAAGCTGACAATTCTCTGCTCATATCGATAATTTCAAACGTGTCTTTGCCACATTTTGACAGGACATGTTTATCGACAAGGCCCCCGCAGATCAGGCGAATGTCATCCGAATCCCACTTCAAAGCCTCTCGTATTTTTTGAACATCGCATACGCACCCATGCTCCCGCATAAACATAGGCAATGTTTCCTCGCGATGCGTCAGTTCGGTGTCCACATGGCCCTGAATCCACATGCGGTTTTCAGCAAGCTCCGCCCCGTGCCGGGAAAGCAGCACCGTAAACGAATCGGCCTTAACGATAAATTTCGGCCTGCCAAGCGAACGAGACTCCATCTCGCGAATCATAGCCGGGATGCCAGATCCCTGACTTTCCGCAACAGCCCCCTCAGTATGCTCTAACGGCGTCGCCCCCATCAGACTCATGAGCTTTGGGTTTCGGCAGCGCGATTCCCCGTCCGCAAGATTGTCCACTGTCTTTCCGCCCCAAAGCCCGCCGGGGTTTTTGATCTCTATTCTGTCTTGGTAGATATCGACGCTCACGGCCTGCCCCACAAACATGGGCGAATACTCTCGATGGATGCAGGCATTCGCCAAGGCCTCGCGCAAAACCTCCTGGGGTACTTCCCAATCTTCCCTTCTACCAGCGCCTCGCACTATCGCCGCTTTGCGCAAGTTTCGTCCGATCGCAGCGAGGGCATCTTCGATGCAAGCCGGAATCGGGCCATCGCACAACTGGCGGTCAATAAACCGGGGTTGCCCAGGAGCAGATTTTTCCACATCGGAATGAACGGCGACATCGATCATCAGCTTGGGATAGAACTGCTGGGGGTAAATTCCCGCCGACAGCAGCCCCGCGAGCTTCACAGCTCCATCCTTTGTAGTGATATTGAGTCTGGCCAGCTGCTTTTCCAGCGTATCGGCCCCGCGCAAAACGCGCGGGGTCTGCAGCCGGCGATTTGCGATAATGGACCGCACGACATCTGGATCCAAATCCTCGACTGTTGCCTCCGAAACCACCGTACCGTCTGCATCACTCGGAAGCAACGCACTCTGTAGCTCATATAGATCAGCGGGCGACATCTTGATATCTTTATCATCCACGCGCTTGTAGCTACCGTTCTGCACGCCGCGCGCGCCGATATAGCATGGCTTCGCTTTGAGCTCAAGTTCAAAGATGCGCACCAGAAGTACCTGGAGCCCGTCAACCTCGCCTCGATCAAGCTCATACCGTGGCGCATGGGTCACCACCGCCGCTGAGCCTCCGTCTCCGATACCCGAAACAAACTGGTCGCGTACCCTGTCGATAGCAAAGTTGGCAGAAGGAACAAATCCTTTGGCTTCGTTCAGACCCAAAATAATGAGCCCGCCCGCAGTGTTCGCAAAAGCACTCACTGTCTCCCATACGTCTGCACTCAATTTATTCGTGCAGGCTTTAACTTCTACCGATGCGTCATCGGTCCCCCGCCTGCGAAGGCGCTCAACGATAAGGCCAAGAGGTTCATCCAACAGCATTGGCATTCCGTCTCTCTAAAACAATAGATTTATCTCTCTAAAGCTTAGTATATCTCTCTAACTTTAGAGAGATGAGCACCTTCTTTTAGAGAGAAATTTAGAGAGATGTATCGAATTCACTGCTAGATTACCTAAGGCCATCTCTCTAACCGACGTTCTCTTTAGAGAGACGTTTAGAGAGACGAGCGCATCTCTCTAACCATGGGCTCCGCTCTTTAAAGCGTACACATCCCAACCGTGCCATAAGTTGCGGCGGGCATTACCCCGCCAACCCGCCAAAAGAGGACGGGTTTATTTTGGCAGGTTTTATCTGGGAAAACGCAAGCGAGGCCACGCCGAAGCCACCGTCATCAGCCTCGGCGCATACCTTTAGCGCACGGCCCTGACCGCCGCCGTCAGATCGAACAGCGTATCGAGCACAGCCTCGCAGCCATCCACCACGTCCTGCGGCAGCGGCACGATGTCGGGAACGGCAAAGACATGGCAGCCGGCCGCGATGCCAGAGACGCAGCCGTTGCGTGAGTCCTCGACCACCGCACATTCCTCGGGAGCAAAGCCCGCGCGCTCGCAGGCGAGCAGGTAGATCTCGGGATCGGGCTTGCCGTTCAGGGTATCCTCGTTGCAGGTCACCGTCTCAAACCTATCAAAGAGGCCGACCGTCTTAAGGTTGCGCTCGGCCGCAACGCGGCGCGACGACGTCGCAAGGCCCACGTGATAGCCCGCAGCCAGCAGTTCGTCCAGGCACTCGGCGGCGCCGGCCTTAAGCTCCAGATCGGTCTTGACCATCTCGTCGAGAGCATCCCTGTAGTGGGCTTCGACCGTCTCGACGATTTCGCGGCTGCCATAATGCTCCTCAAGGATGTCCCTGACATCGGGCATCGAGCGACCGATAAACTGATGGACCAGCGCATCGTCAATCGCGATCCCCAGCTCGGCAGCGCCCGCCTTCCATGCCCTCATGTCCAAACGCTCGGTATCGATCAGCGTTCCGTCCATGTCAAAAATGACAGCCTTGATCATATCGACCCCCTTCGCCGGCTTGCGTTACCGCAACCCTACCCCCACTTTGCAACTTGTATATAACGTATATATCATATCGCTCCAACCTGCTGAAAAGGGACAGGTTTATTTTGGCAGGTTTTATCTGGGGAAACGACCTGCGGCGTCTCCTGCTAGACTGGTAGATTCGCAACCGACTAACCAGGAGCCCCCATGTCGCGCAAGTCCGCCTACAAGCAAGTACTTTCCATCGGCACCGCCGTGGTGCTGGGGTTTGCGCTGTTTACGGGATCGATCGACGGAGCGCCCAAGCTGTTGTCGCCGCAAAGCGATGAGCAGGCGGCGGCTCTGGCCGAGAAGCAAAGCGAGAGCCCCAACCGCACCGACGACGAAGCGGACTTGGTCGCCCGGCTCGAATCGGGAACGGCGAGCTCCCCGGACCCTCAAAACAGCCAGGACTCTGGCGATGGCTCCGATTCCGCCGCAACCGACACCGGCGACGGCGCTTCCGCGGACAGCGCCGCCACCCCCATCGACGAGGTCGAAAACCCCGATCTCAACCGCGCCCGCGGCGTATATCTCAGCAGCATTCCCGACTACGCCGGCAACCCCTACGTTGCCCTTCGTGCCGACAGCACGCACGCGCTCGGCACGCCATCATTCACGCTCGATGAATACGAGCGCGCTGCAGAAGAGGGCTGCTTTAAGAAGTTCTCTAAACTCGACAGCCTGGGCCGTACCCGCAAAGCACTCGCCTGCATAGGACCTGAATCGCTCGGTCAGGGCAAGCGCGGCGATATCTCGCGTATCCACCCCGCCGGATGGCACCAGCAGCGCTACGACTTTATTCCGAGCCAGAGCCTCTATAACCGTTGCCACCTTATCGCTTGGTCGCTCTGCGGCGAAAACGCCAACCGCAAAAATCTCCTGACCGGCACGCGCTATCTCAACGAGACGGGCATGTTGCCCTTCGAAGAGCAGATCCTCGGCTATATCCGCGACACGGGCAACCACGTGCTCTACCGCGTCACGCCCATGTACAACGAAGAGGAACTCGTCTGCCGCGGTGTCCGCCTCGAGGCGCAGTCGGTCGAGGACCACGGCAAGACACTGTGCTTCCACGTGTACTGCTACAACCTGCAGCCGCATGTGCAGATCGACTACGCCACCGGCCGCAACCAGGCCTCGGGGGATTAGCCCCGAGCCACGACAAGAACCGATTTGCAACCCCACCGGGGATCAAAAAGGGCCGCTCCGGATCACCCAGAGCGGCCCTTGCATCGGCACGTATGTTACAGGCAACGTCACACGCTACTTGGCGCGGCCCTCCTCATAGCGCTCGACCAGCTTGGCCTGAACGTCATAAGGCACCTGCTCATAGCCCGCGGGCTTCATGGTAAAGTCGCCCGTGCCGCGCGTAATAGAGCGCAGGCGCGTCGAGTAATCCGTCAGCTCGGCCAGCGGCGCCTGGGCGATGACCACGGTGTCTCCGCGCTCATCGGTCTCCATGCCCGTCACGCGACCACGCGAGGCCGAGATGTCGCCCATCACGGCGCCGGCGTAGCTCTCGGGGATCGTCACCGTGATTTCCTCGATGGGCTCCAGCACCACCGGGTCGGCATCGGCGCACGCCTTGCGCAGGCCGATGCGGGCCGCCGCGCGGAACGCCATCTCGTTGGAGTCGACGCTGTGATACGAGCCGTCGTACACAGCCACGCGAATGCCCGTGAGCGGGTAGCCGGCGATGATGCCGTCCTTCATAGTCTCCTGAACACCCTTATCCACGGCAGGGATCAGCGAGCGCGGAATGCGGCCGCCCACGACCTCGTCCACAAACTCATAACCGTCGCTCGTACCGTCGGCGGTAATCATCGGCTCCACACGCAGCCAGCAGTCACCATACTGACCGGCACCACCAGTCTGCTTCTTATGACGACCCTGGGCACTTGCCGTGCGGCGGATGGTCTCGCGATACGGGATACGGATCGGCACGCTCTTGGCAGCGACCTTGGTGCGGTCCTCCAGACGATTGAGCAGGACCGAAACCTGTGCCTCGCCCACCGCCGAGATAATGGTCTGGCCGGTCTCCTCGTCGCGGTCGATGCTCATGGTCGGATCGGCCTTGCAAGCCTTCTCGATAAACGCGTAGAGCTTCTCTTCGTCGCCGCGATTCTCGGCCTCGATGGCGATACGGTACTGCGAGTTGGGGAACTTAAACGCCGCAGCCTCGACCTTACCGGTAATCGAGAGCGTATCGCCCGTCTCGGCAGCCAGCTTGGGCGCCACGATGATATCGCCGGCATACGCGTGCCCGACCTCGGTCATGTCGCGGCCGCACATCACATACAGGTGAGCCAGACGCTCGCCCTTGCGCGTGCGCGCATTGACCAGCTCAAGGCCCGGCTCAAGCGTGCCCGTCAGCACCTTGATAAAGCTGATGCGACCCTGCTGCGGATCGGCCAGGGTCTTAAACACAAACGCCACCGGGCGGTCATCGTCACTCGAGATCTTGAGCGAATCGCCGTCGATGAGCGGCATCTCGCCGTAGTCCGTCGGCGCCGGGAAGTACGTGGCGATGTCGTCCATCAGCGAGTTGACGCCCTGCTCCTTAATGCAATCGCCTGCAAAGACCGGCACAAAGATGCGCTCGGCGATCGCCTTCGACAGCAGACCCTCGAGCTCTTCCTGCGTCAGCGTCTCCTCGCCTTCCAGGTATTTCATCATCAGCTCGTCGTCGGCCTCGGCCACCAGCTCGCACAGATGGTCATGGGCCTGTTCGGCCTGGGTACGATACTCCTCAGGAATCTCCGACTCAACGGCTTCAGCGCCGTTGCAATGGCGCGCCTTCATGCGCACCAGGTCGATGATGCCGTCAAAGTCCTCGCCCTCGCCCCAGGGAAGGGTCACGGCGCCCAGACGCGTACCAAAGCGCTCCTGCAGCAGGTCCATCGTGGTCGCAAAGCTGGCCTCGGAACGCGACAGACGGTTTACGAACACCGCACGCGCCAGACGCAGGTCCTCGGCGGCATACCAGAGCTTAACCGTCGTAGGCTGCGGGCCGGCCTCGGCGTCGACAACAAACAGAGCCGTCTCGCAGACGCTCATCGCGGCATAGGCGTCGCCGATAAAATCGGGATAGCACGGGGCATCGAGCACGTTGATGCGCGCGCCCTTCCAGTCGATCGGCGCAATGGTCGTCGAGATGGAAAATGCACGCTTGACCTCTTCGGGGTCATAGTCAAGCGTGGGCTTGGTGCCGTCGTGGCCGCCCAGGCGGGCGGTCTTGCCGGAAAGGTGGAGCATGGCCTCGGCGAGTGAAGTCTTGCCCACCCCGCCTTGGCCTACGAGCACCACGTTCCTTACGTTACCGGTCTTGGGAGCACCCATGATGACCTCCTTGCAGGGCCGCGCGCAATGCGCGACGCCAACGGGGAGAGTTCGCGGTCGGTGCCGTCCCGGGAGCAGCATGGTCGGCAGCCGAGCCGACTCACCCTCCAAATGTCCTATGCCACCACCCTACCCTTGCATCCGCCTGTCCATGCACACCTTTCGGCGCACGTATGAATACAGACGGCGAGAGGCCAGAGCAAACGTGCGAGGCGATTATTAAACCCCATCGATACAAATAAAAGCCGCCGCAGGCCGTAAGACCTGGCGGCTTCGCCTCAATTAAAAAGTTGAGTAAATAGCTGAGCCTACCCCTCGATACGGCTCAAGAACTCGCGGGTACGCTGCTCGCGTGGATGGTCGATGACCTGCTCGGCAGGACCTTCCTCGACAATACGGCCGCCGTCCATAAAGACCACGCGGTCGGCAACATCGCGCGCAAACTGCATCGCGTGGGTCACGATCACCATCGTCATGTTCTGCGCCGCAAGGTCTTTAATGACACGCAGCACCTCGGCCGTCAGCTCTGGATCGAGCGCCGAGGTCGGCTCATCAAAGAACAAGATTTCCGGGTCGAGCGCCAGGGCGCGGGCAATACTCACGCGCTGCTGCTGGCCGCCCGAAAGCTCGCACGGCACCTTGTTCTCGTTGCCCACAAGCCCCATCTGAGCAATCAGCTCGTGCGCACGAGCTTCCGCCTGCTCGCGCGGGCGCTTAAGCACGCGGATCGGCGCGTCGGTGATGTTTTTCATCACCGTATAGTGCGGAAACAGATTGTAGTTCTGGAACACCAGGCCGAATCGCGAGCGCGCCTGCTTGGGCACATCGCCCTTCGCATACACCGCGCCCGAACCCGCATCCGTCGCGACGGCAAGGCCGCCAAACGAGAGCGAGCCTCCGTCGAGCGTCTCGAGCAGTGTGGCGCAACGCAGCAGCGTGGACTTGCCGCCACCCGAAGGCCCGATAATCGCCACGACCTCGCCACGCTTCACCTCAAGCGAGATATCCTTGAGAACCTCATTGCCGCCAAACGCCTTGCGCGCGCCTTCGATCTTCATCACTGAGTTAGTCATGGTAATAGTCCAGCTTCTTTTCGGCGGCGCCCAGCAGCATCTCGACCACAAAGTTAAAGACCCAGTAGATCAGCGCCGCGATTGCAAACGGCACCATGTTCACTTGCGAGGCAACCAGCGCCTTGGCCGTCGAGAACATCTCGCCCACGCCAATGGCAAATGCCAGCGACGTATCCTTGACCAGCGTGATAATCTCGTTGCCCATCGCCGGCAAAATGCGCTTAGCGACCTGCGGCATCACAATGTACAAAAATGTCTGCAGGCGCGAATAGCCCAGCACCTCGGCAGCCTCGTATTGACCACGCGGAATAGACTGCAGGCCCGATCGATAGATCTCGGCAAAGTAGCCGGCGTAGTTGATGATGAACGCCACAACGCACGCCGTCCATTTGGAATCGGGTGTGAGCGAGATGCCAAACACGTAGTACGGGGCAAAGTAGATGGCAAACATCTGCAGCATGAGCGGCGTGCCACGCATGACCGAAATGTAGATGCGCGCAATCCAGCGAAGCGGCGCGATTTTGCTCATGCGCATAAACGCCACGGGGATTCCCAGTGGAATCGACCCGAGCAGCGTCAGCACAAACAGCTGCAAGCTGACCAAGAATCCCTGGCCAAGCATCTGCATCATGACTTGGATAGACAACCTACCCTCTCTTTCGCAACAGCAGAACAGCGGATCTTATTCTCAAATAGGCGCAGTGCCCAAGACTGCGAGCGACAAGCCCGACGAAGCGTACTTTGGTACGCGAGGAGGGTTTGAGCGGCAAGATCGGGTTCCTGGGAAAGCCGTTATTTGAGCACCCAATTATCGAAGGAAAGACCGTAATCTGCATACTTGTCGCAGAGGTCCTTAACCGTGCCGTCCTCGTAGAGCGCCTTGAGCGACTCGGTTACAGCATCGGCCGACTTGGTGTCGCCCTTCTTAAAGCCAACGGCGTAGTGCTCGCTGGACAGCGGCTTGTCGAGCTGCGTATAGGCATCGGGCTTGGCGGCGAGCTGATACTGGGCAATCGAAAGGTCGCAAGCCACGGCATCGACCGCGCCGCTCTCGAGCTGCATAAACGCCGTGTTGTACTCACCGATGGTATCGAGCGTGGCAAACGTCGCGGCCAGATCCTTCTGGTCGCCCTCGAGCACATCCTGCGCAGCGGAATCGGTCTGGGTGATCACGGTCTTGCCGGCAAGATCGTCCCAGCTCTTGATGCCCGCATCCTTCTTGACCACCAGCACCTGCTCGTTGAGCATGTACGGCTCGGAGAACGTGTAGTCGTCCTCGCGGCCCTCCATGGTAAAGCCGTTCCAGATGCAGTTGATGGCGCCCGAGTTGAGCAGCGTGTCCTTGGCATCCCAGTCGATGGCCTCGTATTTGACCTCCCAGCCCTGCTTATCGGCAACAGCCTTGGCCAGATCGAGATCAAAGCCGGTGTACTCGCCGTCGTCGCCCACAAAGCCGTACGGAGGATAGGACTTATCAAAGCCCACCACGAGCTTCTTGGACTCCGCGGCACCCTTCGTATCCTTGGCCGCGGCAGAGCCGGCAACAGAGCCCTTACCGGCACCGCCGCCACAACCGACAAGACCAAGGCCGAGCACCGTGGCGAGCGAGCCGGCTAGACCAACAAACTGACGACGAGACATATCGGTATTCATGGTATTCCCCCTTGGTGGCACTTTAGTTAAGTAAAGTGAGTCATGTAACGTTCAGAATCATACACTTTACCTTGATAGAGTACAAGGGAGGATTTGCCCGCCGGGTGCCGGGGCAGGGGTTAAGTTTGCTGCTCTACAGTCCTGCTCACGACGGAGGCCACATTAAGTGGCCTCCTGTTCGTGCGGAACTCGCGACAAATTAAACTCCGCGCCGGGCGCCACTCAGCCGGGAGACAACGTGCTCGGAACCTTAAATAGCCTCCTCTCCAAACGGGCACGTTGAATGCACGGTACAATTGCTTCGGACTTTTCTTTTATTAAATAGTGGGGTTAATTCATGGCAGAATCTCGTGCGGAGCGTAAGGCTCGTCGTGCTTTGATCGAGGCGGCTGAGGGGTCGGGGGAGAAAAAATCTTCTAAGAAATCCAAGGCGTCTCAGGATGCGAAGGGTAAGTCGGCCAAGGGCAAGGCTAAGGCCAAGCGTTCTGGCTCTCGTCGGGGCGGGGATAAGGCATCTCAGACTCGCCCCAAGCACTCGCATAAAGATCCGGCTTCGGCTGCGCGCAAGACTGTGGACCCCAAGTCTCCCTGTTCGATCATGAAAGCTTGCGGTGGGTGCACGGCGCTCAATCGTCCTTATAAGAAGCAGTTGGCGGCCAAGCAGGCTGCTATGGAGGAACTGTTTGCTGAGCTCTGTGAGCGCGAGGGCATAACCGTCGATCCCATTCGCGGTATGGGCGTCACCCTAGGCGACCCGGGCAAATATCCTGCGCCGCGCGGTTTTCGTCATAAGGCTGCCACTCCGTTTGCTCCCGGTAAGGAGGGCGCTGTCCGCTGCGGTTTCTTTGAGCGCGGCACGCACAAGATCGTTGCCGTACCCGAGTGTCCTGTCGAGGCGCCGGGTGCTCGTCAGATTCTCAACGGTATCGCTCGCGAGGCCGAACGTCTGCACATTCCCGCCTTTAACGAAGACAAGCATCTGGGGCTGCTTCGCTATGCCGTCGTTCGCTGCGGCTGGCGCACCGACCAGATTATGGTCACCCTCGTGACCGCTCAGCGCGACTTGCCGTATGCGCAGGAGTTCTTTGAGGCCGTCGCCGCACTCGATCCGCATATCGTCACCGTTGCCCAAAACATCAACGGACGCCCCGGCAACGCCATTCTAGGCGAGGAGACCCGCATCGTGCATGGCGCCGAATGCATGCGCGACCAGCTGCTCGGCTGCGACTTCGACATCTCCCCCACCGCGTTCTATCAGACCAACCCGCAACAGACCGAGCTGCTCTACCAGCTCGCCATCGACGGCATGGACCTGCGCCAGGGCGACGTGCTTATGGATGCCTACTGCGGCAGCGGCACCATCGGCCTTTGCGCCGCAAAGGGTGCCCAGGACAAGGGCATTGGCATCATGCTGCTCGGTGTGGAGCGAAACCCCGCGGGCATTGCCGACGCGCGCCGCAATGCCGAGCTCAACGGTCTCACCCGCAGCGCTTGGTTTATGGCCGACGACGCCACCGACTACATCCTCGATGCCGCCGACAACAACGAACGCGTCGACGTCCTTTCCATCGACCCGCCGCGCGCCGGCTCCACCCCCGAGTTCCTCGAAGCCGCCTGCGCACTCAAGCCGCGCCGCATCACCTATATCAGCTGCAACCCCGTGACCCAAGAGCGTGACCTGCACCAGCTCCTCGACGGAGGCTATCGCCTGCTCAAGATCACGCCGGTCGACATGTTCCCCCATACCGACCACACCGAAACCGTAGCGATCCTCGGGCGCCGCTAGCCCACCCCAGTAGATTTTTGGGACATGCCTTAAAATCTACCGGCACAAGAAAGGGGGCGGCCCGTCTGGACCGCCCCCTTTCGTTGGCTATATGAGCCCGTTACATGCTCTTGCGCAGGTCGCACACGCCGGCTGCCGCCATCTCGCGCAGCAGCGTCTCGCGATCGCGCGTCACAATCAGGTCCAGCGGGAAATGAATCTCGTCGAGCATCTTGCGCGCCTGCTCGAGCTTGCCAATCGCCATACCAATGTGCGCGTCGGTCGAGATGCCAATCCCCACGCCCAGCTCGGCGCAGCGCTCGGCAATCTTGCGGCACACACCCCAATGCTCGGCATCGGTACCATGTTCAAGACTATGGTTGTTAATCTCGATAATCTTGTGCTTGGCCTTGGCCGCCAACAGCACCTCATCGATATCAAAGGGAACACCGGCGCGACCCGTGTGGCCCAGCATGAACACCTTGGGGTGCTCCAGGGCATTGATATACATCTCGGTCGTCTGGGCCAGCGTCGCGCCTTCAGCAATCTGTGAATTATGCACGCTTGCCACCAAATAATCCAAATTGCGCGTAACCAAATCGAACAGCGAATGCTGGCGGCTGAACGGATCGCCGGCAATATCGAGCGTGACAGGAGTGTCCTCGCCAAACAGGCTTCCGTCCAGCGAAACGATATCGGCCTCGGCACCGCGCAACACCAGCACGCCACTCCAAATGCGAGGCCAGACATCCTGGTTGATAAAGAACTGGTAGCTACGCAGGTCATTGGGGCAAGGCGAAACCATAGAGCTCAGATGGTCGGCAGATCCGAGCACCTGCAGGCCACGCTCTGCCGCCCAGTACACATTCTCCTCAATGGTCGAATATGCATGCGCAGAGAACATCGTATGAGTATGGATATCACAAGAAAGCAGGTAGGGCATCGGATCTCCTTATCCGGCATGGCCGTCGCGTATATTCATTGTACGCATAGCCTTCGATAGTCGTAAAACTGCTTCATCCCAATCACACAACGGCATAGACAACGGGGTCTGGCTTAAAACCAAACCCCGTTTCACGTAAAACATTGTAAGCAGAGCGCTTTACTTTCAAAGATATTCGTCGGCCAGTTGCTTCCAGGCAGGCAACGAATTGACGATAGTCTCGTAGCTCACGCAGTAGCCCAAGCGGAACCAGCCCGGCATGCCAAAGCTGTCCGAGGGAACCGCAAGCAGCTCATACTTCTTCGCGCGCTCACAAAAAGCGTTCGCATCGGGCTCCAGCGCCTTCACCCATAGGTAGAACGCGCCATTCGGCTCAACATAGGTGTAGCCGTACTCCGCCAGTGCATCGGTAAGCGCGGTGCGGTTGCGCGCATAGGCCTCGACATCGCTCGGTTCATCAATGCAGTCGATAATCACGCGCTGGAAGAGCGCCGGAGCGCACACGAAGCCCAGCGTACGGGCGGCACCGGCAACGGTGGGCATTAGACGAGCTGCCTGAGGATTCGTATTGGGAACCAGGATCCACCCCACGCGCTCGCCCGGCAGCGACAGCGACTTGGAGTACGAATAGCACACGACGGTGTGCTCGTAAATCGAGGGTACCCAAGGCACCTCGGCGCCGTATACAATCTCGCGATACGGTTCGTCCGAGATCAGCATGATCGGATTCTCGGGATCGCGCTTGGCGTTGACCTCGCACAAAACTTTAGCCAGGCGCGTCAAGGTATCGCGCGTATACACAGCGCCGGTCGGGTTGTTGGGTGAGTCGATAATGACGGCAGCCGTCTTATCGGTAATCGCCTTGAGCACGTTATCCACGCTCAGCTGGAACGTATCTTCATCGGCGAGCGCCTCGACACACGTACAGCCGGCCTTCTCAATCCACACGCGATACTCCGGAAAGTACGGAGCGATAACGATGACCTCGTCGCCCGGATTGGTAATCGCGTTGAGCGTACAGGTGAGCGAAGCCGCCGCACCCACCGTCATAAAGACATCCTTGCCCTCATAGCTCGTGCCAAAGCGGCGGTTGAGCGATTCGGCCACGGCGGTACGGCACTGCGGCAGACCCGGTGCAGGCGTGTATCCATGCAGCTGGTCGCTCGGCAGCTCCAAGGCCTTCTTAATGGACTCAGCCACGGCGGCAGGTGCCGGAACGCTCGGGTTACCCAGTGAGAAATCGAACACGTTTTCCGCGCCGATCTGTGCCTTGCGCTCAAGGCCGTAGCTAAAGATCTCGCGGATGATGGAGCTCTCCGCACCGCGCGCATACATAGTATCGTTGATCATCTGTTCCCCTTTCGCATAGGCGCTATTGTACGCTTTAGCCGAGCAAAGTGCCGCAGCAATGTTAATTGGGGACAGACTTAAATGCGTGAAAACGCTCATTTAAGTCTGTCCCCAATCAACAGATGGCCCATATCGCTCAAAAGAAAAAGCCTCCGCAGGTTTCCCCGCGGAGGCTTTCGTGACAAAGATTACTCGTCGACGTCAGTATTGCCGTCGGCCTTCTTTGCGTCAGCAGTCTCGACATCGTCAGCATCCTCAGATGCGACGTCGGCATCCTCCTGCATGGCCGCCTGCGCAAACGCCGCGGCATCAGCCGCCAGCTCCTCCTCGCTCATACGAGGCGCGCGCTTCTTGGTCGGCATGCCGGCCGCCTTGGCATTGCGCTCTTCCTTGGCCGCCAGGATATCGCCCTCGCGCATAAGGTAGGCATCCCACTCGTTGTCGAGCAGGGCGTTCACGGCGTCGCCTTCGACGGTCTCGCGCTCGAGCAGCACCTTCGCCATCAGATCGAGCTGATCGCGACGGGCATCCAGAATCTCGACCGCACGGCGATGGGCCTCGCGCATGATGCGCTGAACCTCGATATCGATGCGACGCGCCGTCTCCTCGGAGTAATCCTGGTGATCAGCGTAATCGCGACCAAGGAACACCTGATGCTGCGCCTCGCCAAACACTTGCGTGCCCAGCTCCTCGCTCATACCAAGGCGCGTGACCATCTCGCGCGCCATCTTGGTCGCGCGCTCCAGATCGTTGCTCGCGCCCGACGTGATGTCGTCGCACATGAGCTCCTCGGCAACGCGGCCGCCCAAGAACACGGCAAGCTCGTCAAGCATCTCGTTCTTGGTCTTGAGGAAGTGATCCTCCTGCGGAAGCTGCAGCGTGTAACCAAGAGCCTGGCCGCGGCTGACAATCGAAATCTTGTGAACCGGATCAGAGTGCTCCAGGATGTGACCAACCAGGGCGTGACCGCTCTCGTGGTAGGCAATCGTGGTGCGCTCGGCTTCTGTCATCACGCGACCCTTGCGCTGCGGTCCGGCAATCACGCGCTCCATCGACTCCTCGACCTCGTCCATCGAGATCACGGAACGATGACGGCGAGCGGCCAGCAGCGCAGACTCGTTGAGCAGGTTCGCCAAATCGGCACCAGTAAAGCCAACGGTCATCTGGGCGAGCTTCTCAAACTTAACGTCCTCGTCCATCGGCTTGTTCTCGGCATGCACGCGCAAGATCTGCTCGCGGCCCTTCACATCCGGACGGTCGACCGTAACCTGACGGTCAAAACGGCCGGGACGCAGCAATGCCGGATCCAGGATGTCAGGACGGTTGGTCGCAGCGATCAGGATGACCGACTCGCTTTCCTCAAAGCCGTCCATCTCGACCAGCAGCTGGTTGAGCGTCTGCTCGCGCTCGTCGTGACCGCCGCCCAAGCCAGCTCCGCGCTGACGTCCCACGGCATCGATCTCATCGATGAAGATGATCGACGGGGCCTGGGACTTGGCCTCCTTAAAGAGGTCGCGCACACGGCTGGCGCCGACACCTACGAACATCTCGACAAAGTCGGAACCCGAGATGCTAAAGAACGGCACGCCCGCCTCGCCGGCAACGGCCTTGGCCAGCAGCGTTTTACCGGTGCCCGGAGGGCCAACCAGCAACACGCCACGCGGGATCTTGGCGCCCAGCTTGCGATAGCGATCCGGATCGCTCAAAAAGTCACGGATCTCCTCGAGCTCCTCGACTGCCTCGTCCACGCCGGCAACGTCTTCAAACTTGACCTTGGGGCGTGTGGCCTCGTTGGTCTTGGCGTTGGTCTTGCCAAACTGCATGTTCCTGTTGTTGGCGCCCATCATCTGGCGCATAAAGTAGAACATGATGGCGATAAGGGCGATCGTCGGAAGCACACTCATCGCCAAGTCGCCCCAAAAATCGGGATTGTTGGTGTTGACGATGTACTTGGTATCGGGGTGCTCCGCCATGAGCTCGGCAAGCGAATCGGAGCCGACATAGGTCGAAGAGAAGCTCTTGAGCTCGCTCGTATCGCCCTTGTCCTTTTTTGTCTTCCAGTAATGACCCGTCACGCTTCCGTCTTGAACCGTATAGGTCAGATCTTCGACGCGATCCTGCTTGATGGCGCTCACCATCTCGCTCGTCGCGAGCTTAACGGTATTGCTGGAATTGGCAAAGCCGGAGCCCATGTTAAAGAAGGCGTAGCCCAGAAGCGCGCAAGCCAAAATAAAATACAGCCAGCCCGTACGCGTGGGCTTCTTGCCTCCGGGCATCCCCGGGATCTTAGGCTCCCGGGGAGTCTGGGAATTGTTATCGTTATGGTCGTCGGGCATCTTACGAATAAACCTCCGGTTTCAAAATGCCCAGATACGGAAGGTTACGATAGCGCTCGGCATAGTCGAGGCCGTAGCCCACCACAAAGGCATCGGGGCAATGGGTTCCAACATACTTGGGCGTGATGGCCGAGGTGCGGTCCTCAACGTCCTTCCACAGGAAGGCGGCGACCTCCAGCGAAGCGGGCTTGCGGCTCTCGAGGTTCTTCATCAGATACTTGAGCGTCAGGCCCGAGTCCAGAATGTCCTCGACGATCAGTACGTCGCGGCCACGGATGTCGATATCCAGGTCCTTAATGATACGCACGATGCCGGAGGACTTCACGCCGTCGCCGTAGCTCGAAACAGCCATGAAATCGATGTTGGTCGGCAGCTCGATCTTGCGCATCAGGTCGCCCATAAAGACCACGGCGCCGCGTAGGACCGCGATCAGCACCAGATCCTTACCCACGTAGTCGCGAGTAATCTGCTCGCCTAGGCGAGAAACGATACCGTCGATATCCTCCTGCGTAAACAGAACCTTCTCGATATCCGGATGTTGAGAAGCCATGACAACCCTTTCTTGTGCTTATCGCCCACACACCGCCGTATGGACGCGAACTACACATTCTAGCAGCGCACGGGGTATATTTACCAGCCCGTGCGCCATCAGCGCGGGAATACCGTCAACGTCGCACAGAATAGTAGGCGCAAGGCGCTATTCCGCATCGACTACGCGGAGCAGATATGCCACGCGCGTTGCGGCCGTGCATTTAAAACGCTCGTCGGCCCGAACGCCCGCAACCCACACCACGGCTCCCCCCGGAGCCGTTCTTACCACGGGCACGCCAGAGCGTTCGGAAACGGGAATGCGCGCCTCGTTGAGCAGGTCGGACACTTTCTTGCTTCGACCACTCATTCCCAGCGGGCACATCACATCCCCCGGCACAGGGTTATCCACCCACAAGCGCGCCGATCGAGCCTCAGCGGGAATCTCTCCGCACGAGCCAGCGAGCATCCGATCGCTATCGCGGTCGGCAAAGCCCAAGGCCGCCGCATCCACGATAGCGGCCACCTCTCCGGCAGCCACAAGCTCGCGGGCTCGATGCACGACATCGTATCCCGGCTCAACGGCCATCGGCTCGGCCACCAGCATACGCCCCGCCCCCAAAGACAGGCGCCCGGGAACGGAGATCCAGTCGGCAACTAAGCCCTCGCGCGCCACCGGGGCCTTGAGTGCCAGCATTCCAAACTCCACGCGCGCATCAATTCCCGCCGGGAGTGTGACCGAGCCCGCACCCTCGGCAACACAGGCGAGCACGCGCTCCACATGCCGCATCTCCGGCCGAGCATCGGGGTCGATGCGCTTAATTGCCAGTCGCACCATGCGCCGGGCAATCACCACCTCGGCCGCGGCAAGGCGGCGCGCGTCGAGGACCAGCGCACCCGCCACTTCCTTGCGCAGGCAGCTTCGAAACGCCTGAGCCGAAAGCTGAGACAAAAACGCATCCTCGTCGCCCAGGATCTCGCAAGCGGCACCAATCGTCTTGCAGACGTTCGCGTTGCGCTGTGCCACCACCGGCATCACCCGGTGGCGCACATAGTTGCGCAGGTACGAAACGTCCTCGTTGCTCTCATCCTCCCGCCACAGCTGGCCATGCACCTGCAGATAGTTCACGAGCTCATCATGCGTGAGGTCGAGCAAGGGGCGTACCACGATGTTCCGACGGCGTGGAATGCTCGATAGACCAGCGGGCCCCGACCCCTTAATCGCATTCATCAAAAACGTTTCCGCGCGGTCCGATGAGGTGTGCGCCGTACAGATGCGGGCCGCCGTCCGCGGTGCGCCCGTCTGGGCGCAGAGCTCACGAACGTATCTCCGTGCCGCGGCATAGCGTACCTCGCGGGCAGCCGCCTCGATATTGCCCGATTCATCATCAAAATAGGCATGCTCAACACACAGCGGCAAGCCATATTGCGCGCAGAGCTCGCGCACAAAGGCCTCGTCGCCATCGGACGCCTCACCACGCAGGTGATGATTTACATGCAGTACGTGCAGACGCTCGCGCGCAATGGAAGCGACGCCGTGCCCGTCCATGATATCCAACTTTGATGTGCATGCCATAAGGAGCAAAGCCGTCGAGTCCGCACCACCTGATACCATGAGCACCACAGGAGCAGCCGTCTGCCGCGTCGCCAGGGCGTAATCATCCGCCCTCGACGCAGCATGATGTCCATAGTGCTGAGATACCGTTGGCATTCGCTTCCTCCTCTATTCGTCCGCACCCATTGTATCCTTTGGAATCTTATGTCTCGCCTGCACCTTCATATCCTCGGCAGCGGCTCAAAAGGCAACTGCGCGCTCATCGAGGGGCCGCAAGGTCTCATCATGATCGATGATGGCCTGTCCCGCCGCGAGACACTTAAACGCATGGCGGAGCTCGGCCTCTCGGCAGACGACGTTGCCGCGCTTGTAATTACCCATGAGCACACCGACCACATCAAAGGGCTCGATGTATGGTGCAAGCACTGGCATGGTCCCCTCTTTGCCAGCAGGGGCACGCTTTCGTGCAAAGAAACCCTCGCACATCTACCCGTAGAGGAATTTGACCCCGGCGACACGCTTTCCATTGCCGGCATCCGCGTACGAACCTACCCAACATCGCATGATGTCATCAATCCTGTCGGTTATCGATTCGACACTTTCGATGACTCCATTGGCTTTGCCACCGACACCGGAGAGCTAACCAAACAAGCTATAGACACCCTCGAAGACTGCCGAGTTCTTGCACTCGAGAGCAACCACGATGTGGCCATGCTGCGCCAAGGAGATTACCCCCGCTTCCTCCAAGATCGAATTTTAGCCGCAAAAGGCCATCTCTCTAACGACCAAGCCGCCGACGCAGCGCGTGGGCTCGTCACCGATCGCACCGAACAGCTCATTGCGATGCATATCAGCCAAGATAACAATCGCCCGAGCCTTACCGTCAAAAGCTATGCCAAAGCTCTAGCCGCAACCCTGGATGACGAGGTCGGCAGTTCCGCCACTCTTCTCCAAGGATCGCGAAAACTCTCGATACGCCCCGCAAGCCAGCATCGACCAGCAACCATTCAATAGTCTGTCCTAGACAGCAAAAGGGGCCGGGAATCGCTTCCCAGCCCCTTTTGTTGTCTTTTAATAGCGCGGAGCACCAACGAAGTTAGTCGATGGAGATCTTCGTAACGTTCTTCTTCTCGACGATCTTGGGAACCGTTACGGTCAGGATGCCGTCAGCATACTTAGCCGAGAGGCCCTCGCTCGAAGCGTCCTTTAGATACACGCCACGCGTCGCGCTGTACGAGCTGAACTCCTTCTGCAGGAAGTTCTTGCCCTCGTTCTCCTCGCCTTCCTCGACATTCACGCTAATGGACAGACGGCCCTCGTTAAGCTCGACATCGATATCGTCCTTGGCGACGCCGGTCAGATAAGCCTTGACCTCATAGCCGTCGCCCTTATCCTCAACGTCAACGGGGAACGCCTTAGAGGCAATCGAGCTGTTCGCTAGGTCGCTCATATCATCAAACAGATCGAACAGCGAGCTTGCAGAGGGACGAACGCCAAAAACCGAACGATAAGGAACCATGCTTGCCATGTTTACCACTCCTTTATAGGACTGCCGAGTCATCTTCTAGGTGACTGGGACTTCTTTTGACGTTCTTATATATGCCCACCCGGTGCTCATATATACATCAGCTATAAAGTTTTTTGAGTCCAGTACTATAAGCATATCTAAGTGCATAGGACTCAGGTTTTAGGAAGGTTAAGGTTCTTTGAACCAGAGCTTAAATAACGAGTATGTCCCCAGCTACAAATAACAAGGGGCTTACAATGAGCGCATACACGTTGTTGGTAACGAGCTAAAGGGCATCATGGACGACCAAAACCAGAACAATATGTTTATGCCGACGCAGGGGGAAAATACTTCCACGCAGCCGCCACGGTTCCATCGCCCCCACATCTCGCAAGAGCCCATTAATGATCCAGAGCCCGAGTATGTGACGAGAAATCGATATCAAACGCTCGAGGATGCCCAAACGGGGCGTAAGCATATGGGCGTCGCATCGAGCGATCCCGTATATCTGAAAGATGCACCGTTATCAAAAAACAGCGCAATCAATGACGACCCGGCGAAAACGCCCATAACTCGGCAGCAAAGAGGCCCCCGACCTAAGCAAACCTTAACGCATTCGGCTCGTTATCTCGAAACGCCAAAACAGGGAAAATCAATCTTCGTTTCGTCAAGCAAACGACGCAAGCAGCATCGACTGACAATCCTGCTTTTAATCATTGTGGCCATAGCAGTTGCCCTTGTTATTCGATTTATTGTCTTTAAATAAAAGCTCATTACCCATAAGCCCAATCGGGTTACAGGTGAAATGCAACTACATTGTGAAGTGTTAGCGTAAAAAAAGGGGGAGGCCTCGCGGCCTCCCCCTTCTCAGTTCGATGACGGCTCGGTGCCGTCC
>NZ_QSKJ01000008.1:40251-155304 GCF_003469895.1 Collinsella sp. AM28-11LB | reverse complement strand
CTGCGCACTTCGTGCGGCGGGGGTCCTGCCGTCCTGCGGAAAGATTTGGGGGCAAAGCCCCTGGCCTCCCTACGTTAACTTCGCTGGCGGCGGCTACAGGGACCTTCGCTCTGTAAAAGCGCCGGGCTGATAGTTTGGCTTTTTATTGATAGAGGCTCTTACTAGGCTGGAGCACTTCCTAGAGGCGGGCATCGGCTGTGTGCTTGGTTTAGGCGGCGCTGGATTCTTTGAATTCAAAGACTGGTTCTAGGAGGTCTTCGATGTTGCAGTGGAGGGCTTTTGCTATGGCTCTTACGCTTGTTACCGAAGCTTCATTGATGTTTCTCTGGCGCTGCTCGTACATTTGGATTGAGCGGAGTGACACACCCGATTCGTATGCTAGGTCTTGTTGGGTTTTCTTAAGCTTCTTTCTCGCTAACGCAAGTTTGGTTTGCCTGGACGCTTTTTTCGCCATATCGCAGACGAGACGAGCCACGCGTTCCTCCGAGGCTTCGTGCCAGGGGTAGTACAGACTGCGTAGCACATCGAATGGAACGACATGCAGCAAATCTTCGAAAGACTCTCCTAGGCGCCACTGCAGGTATGCCAGTATCCAGCCCGCCCAATATTCCGGCGTCTTCTCAAATCGATAGGCGCAGTCCGGTATAGGCCCGTTTTGATAGCCCGACCTTTCGGCGATAAGCGCGAACAGCTCAACGCCCGATTTTCCCGACACTACCCATGCGTTGCCGCGTTCGAACTCGCGAGCTACGCCGCTCAGGCAAAAGAGTTCAGCAACTTCCGATCCTTCTGCTCCGTAATCGTTAACGGCATAGTCGAAGCAATCCCCGAGGTTGTTCATTGCGTCCTCAAGGTAATAGACGGGATATGTCCTACTCGGCCCACGATCCGTTAACTCTTGGATCATTTAAATCAACCCTCCCTGACATCAAATCCCTAATGTCAACACCCTCGGTGTCAAATCCGTTTACCGTATCCAGGTACTTACGTCGAGCGTTCTGTTCTCGCTCAAATCGTTTGGGATAAAACTCAGCTCCCGAGGCCTGCTTCCAATCGCGAAACCTGATCGCCGAGAACGCGCGCTCACTCATAAGCGCATATTGAATGCCCAAATCCCCCAAAAACATAATGCGCTGCAATTGCCTGAGCGAAATCATGCCGTTAACGAACTGTCTTGCAAACGAAAAGTAGGAATCGTCAGCGCGATAGCCTCGAATAACGTCATAAGGAGATGTATCAATTAAGCAGTTATCAAGTAGATAGCGAAGCCCCTCGCGTGCTGCTGGCGTTGAAACATTGAACTCTCTGTTATTCGCCAGAATTGCAAGCCAGTTGAGAATCGAGAACTCACCTGATTCCAAATCCAAAATCGCAAGGCCATCTAAATCAAGCTCATATCGATTGGCAATGCCATCAGACTCGATCCGGCATGCCCATTCCATTGCCATTTCCTCATGAGGCGTGCAATAAAACCCGCGCCCATAGTCATTGAATTGCCTACATTTATCCAACGATGGATGCTCGACGACAACCTCCGACCCGTGCCATAGCTCCATAGCAACCTCCAAAAAAATATCACCTCAGTGATAGTTTACCAATAACTATCACTGAGGTGATATAGATAAGAGCTTTTGAGGGGTTGTAGCTCGATTAGAGGCAGGCCTCGGCAATGCGGCGCTTGAGTTCGTCGATGCCGGTACCGGTCTGGGAGCTTGTGATGATCACGTTTTCAGCCGGAACGTTGAGCTGCTTTTTGATAGCTGCTGCCTGGCGGGCCTGCTGGGTGCGGCTGAGTTTGTCGGCCTTGGTGAGGCAGACGATAAAGTTGAACTCGTTGCCCTGCAGGTAGTCGATCATGTCATGGTCGAGCTTGCTCGGGTCATGGCGAATATCCACCAGCGACACAACCAGGTTAAAGCTGCGCTCGGAGTCGAAGAAGTCGCCGATGAGCTCGGCCCAACGATCGCGCTCTGCCTTGGAACGACGGGCGAAACCGTAGCCCGGCAGGTCCACAAAGTGCACGTCGTCGGCCTCGAAGAAATTGATGTTGCTCGTCTTGCCCGGCGTGCTCGAAACCTTAACCAGGTTCTTGCGGCCAAAGAGCTTGTTCATGATCGACGACTTACCCACATTGGAGCGGCCCACAAAGCTCACCTCAGGACAGGTGGACTCGGGAATCTGCGAAACCTTGCCGTAGCTGGCAACAAACTTGGCAAGCTGGTAGTTAATGGAATCGGCCATGGATACTCCTTGGTCGTAGGTTCTTACAATAGAGATGCACGATTACGCAGCAGCGATGCGGCGGACGATATCGAGCGTCATACCGCTCGCGGTGCGGGCGTACTCGTCCAAATCGAACTCGCGCTCGCAAAACGCGTCATATGCCTCGTCACAATTATCGCTGATAGCGCGCAGCACCAGGCAATCGACACCATTCTTGGCCGCGATGTGCGCAATTGCCGCGCCCTCCATCTCGACGCAATCGGCATGCGTGGCCTCAATCGCAGCGTTACGCATGGCGTCACCCGTTACAAAGCGGTCACCCGTGGCGATAGTGCCACACAGGAACTGCTTGGGGTCCTTCTCCGCAGAATTCTCATCCGCCGAGGCATCCACAAATCCATGCTCGGCAAGCACGGCGGCGGCAACATCAGCCAACGCCGGCGCCGAGACAAACTCCTCGAGCCCCGGCGCGGACTCGGCGATGAGTGCCGTATCGGTATCCAGATAGCGCAGGCACTTGCCTATAACCACGTCGTTAATATGCAGTTTAGGGTTAAGGCCACCCGAAATGCCCGAAAACACAACGGCCTGCGGGGCGTATTTGCTGATGAGATGCTGCGTTGCGGCAGCGGCGTTCACGGTACCCATGCCAGCGGTCGTGGCAACCACCGTCAGACCGTCGAGCTCACCGCTTACAACGGTCAAACCCGCCTCATGCGACACATGAGCGCTGTTCAGTTCTTCTTTAATCTGCGCAACCTCTTTTTCGAGTGCGCCTATGATCGCGATGGTTGCCATGCCATCCCCCAAATCCGTGCAAATTGCTTATCCACGGTATGGTACCAGCATTTTGGTTCTTTCACTTTTTACGAAGTCGCTAGGCCAACGAGGACCGCACATCATAGAGCACCTTTGCAATCGCGGCCACAGCCTCGCTCGACTGGTCGCTCCACGGCATCGACGTCATGATGCTCATAACGTACCTATGGCCGTCGACGTCGATCAGTCCGGCATCGCATGTCGAATAGTAACCGTCCTCGCTGATCCAACCCGCCTTGTTGCGCACCAAGGCCTGATCGTCCGCAATGCCATCGCGAATAAATGAGCGCGATGTTGATGCCAGAAGGCCCGACAACCACTGTGAAGTCTCGGTATCTGCGCTCAGATACTCGCTCATCTCGCGCCATAACTTGGCCGAGGTGCGCGGGCAATAGGTGGGAAAATCACTCATCGGATCCAGTGTCGTTTCGTCATCAACACCCAGATTGGCAATCCAATCCTCATAGCCATCATGGTCAAACGCCACGCGTAACGCGATAAACGAATCGTTGTCCGAGTTAACGACGGCATTCTCGATAAGGTCGCGCACCGTCTGCCAGCCCATGCTGTCACCACCATACGTGGCTAAAGGCCAATCGAGCGACACCTGCCCCGATTCGACCAACGTCTCGCAAGTATAGAGCGCATACAGCGCCTTGTAAGTGCTCGCTCCATACACCTCGACATCGGCGTTATACGTCGCGCCCTTACCGCTCGACAGATCGTAAAACACCACGCCCACATCGCCCAGCTCCTGCGCCTGATCAAGGGCATCTTGGAGCGCGGCGAGGCTCTCATCCTCCAGGGCGGGGATCTGGTCATCAACCAGTGAGAAGGTCTGCACGGTATCGCCTGAGGGGATATCGTTAAAGTCCGCCTTCGAAAGCCTCGTCTTGAGGCTCGCTGTCGACAGGGTTTGACTTGCGGTGACTTTAGATTCAGAGACCTTTTTGTTTTGCGCCTGTACCGTTGACGCATCTGAGTGTGTCATTCGCTCCGACGCGTAGGTTTTGGCGGTAATTCCGAGGATAATAACTGCCGACGTTAGCATTCCAATGGCGGCAATCTTCCTCACGCGGATGCGAGCGTCAGCAAGGCCACGCGAAGGCGTGCCCTTCGTCTCATATCTGCTGCCATGTTGCGGCACATACTCGTCCCGCGATGCGATGTTTCGCACGTGGTCTCCTGACTGCTACCGTTTATATACGAGCAGCATGATACCGAGCAGGCATTTCTTTCCAAAGATATTCAGCGGCGTTTAAGGTGTCTTTAAAGAAACCACAAGCGTTTTTATCCAAATGGCACGATTCTGTTGCGCATCTCTGCCCAAAACGCAGTTGCGGTGAAATAGTTCCTGTTTGGGCGGCATAAGCCGATGCACAAGAACTATTCCACCGCAACTTGACGGGGCTCTTTGGCAATCAACTTGGTGCCCGGGGGCACTCATTTAAGTCTGTCCCCAATGAGTGCCCTTGGGAGCGAAAATGGCTCGCTAGCCGATGGCGATTTTGAGTTCGGCGCGGCGCTTTTTCATGCCCGTCATGACGGCGTTGCGCAGCTCGGGCATGCGCGCGGTATCCATCTGGGGCACGCCCTCAAGCTTATAGGGAATGCCCAGTTGCTCGTACTTGGCGACACCCATGGTGTGATACGGCAGCATTTCCAGGCCCACCACGTTGTGCCATGGAGCGATCAGACGACCGAGCGCCTCGCACTCCTCCACCGTGTCGGTAATGCCGGGCACCACCACGTGGCGGATAACGACCTTGATCTTGCGACGTGCAAGCTCATCGCCAAACGCCAAGATGCGTGCGGGATCGCAACCGGTCAGCTTTTTATGCTCAGCCGGATCGGCATGCTTGATGTCGAGCAGCACCATGTCGGTCTCGTTGAGAACGGCATCGAACTTCTCGGGATGGTTGGGATCGAACGCATAGCCGCAGCTGTCCAAGCAGGTATGCACGCGGCCATCGGGGTTGTTGTGCATTGCACGGAACAGGTCGGCCAAAAACTCAGGCTGTAGGAGCGGCTCGCCGCCGGACACCGTAATTCCGCCGCTGCGATAGAACTCGTGGTTACTCTGGAACTCATCCATGAGGTGCTCGACGGTCACCATCGTGCCGCCGTTGACCGACCAGGTATCGGGATTGTGGCAATACGCGCAGCGCATGGGACAGCCTTGGACAAACACCACAAAGCGGATGCCGGGTCCGTCGACCGTTCCCATCGTCTCGATTGAATGCACGCGGCCAAGGGCAAACGCAGAGTCCTCGGGACGAGCGTCCACACCCTCAAGCGTCATTTCTGCCATTCGCGCTACCTTGCCTCTCCTTGGGTGCAACCAATTAAAATGCCAGAGCCATTCTAGCCCATACGCATGATGGTGAAATGGTTTAGCGGTCAATTGGATTGTTCTATTTGACCCCACGCAAGAGCGGCGGGAGGGTTATCGCAACCCGCCCGCCGCCGTGGCAATAGAAATCGATAGACGCCAGGCCTTTACGCCTTGAGTGTGAGCACCGCGCCGAAGGCGGTCGGGCCGCAATGGCTCGAGATGACGCCGCCGACCTGAGTCCAGGTAACGTCCTTAAAGCCCAGGCCGTGCGCATAGACTTCCATGTCGTCGCGCAATTCCTCGGAAAGGCCTACCGAATACGCCAGGCCAATATGCGAGTAGTCGATCTCGCCCTTCTCTACCATGTGATCAATAAAGGCACGGGCGCACTTGAGCATAGAGCCGCGGAACTTCTTGGTCGCCACGAACTTACCACCCGTCACCTCAATGCAGGGCTTAATCTTGAGCAGATGGGCGCCCAGGAACGCGACGTTGGACAAGCGACCGCCCGCCTTAAGGAAGGCAAGGTCCGTAGGAACAAAGCCCAGCAGCACGCGGTCCATGACGGAGTTCGTAAATGCAAAGATTTCGTCGACGGTGACATCGGGGTGAGCCTCGATGTATTTGGCGGTCTCGACGACAACGAGCGACTGGCCCACCGAGACAAAGCGCGTGTCCATGGAGAACACGTAGTCGCGCCCCTGAGCCGCAATCTTAGAGGACTGATGCGAACAGGTCGTGGCCTCGGAATATGCAAGATGCAAAATAGTCGCGTCGGGTTGCTCGGCATGGATGCGGTCGTACACATACGCAAAATCCGCTGGCGAACAGCCACTGGTCTTGGGCATCACACCAAACTCGTTGCAGCGCGAATAAATCTCGAGCGGATCGATCGAGCCGTCCTCGACGGTCTCGTCACCAATCGTGACATGCATGGGCACGCGCACGATGCCGTAGCGCTCGCAGAGCTCTGGCGTCACATCCGACCCAGACTCAACCACGATTACATACTTGCCCATTCTTATCACGACCCATCTCGACGTTGGTTTTTTAATATATGACGCACGTCCACCGTCCTGCTGTAGAACGGCCTCCAAGCGCCAAAGAGACGCCGTCCCTTGCACACAACAAAGGACAGCGTCTCCCTGGAAAACTCCGTGCTTATCTGAGATTCTACACGGTTTATTAAGGAGTGTTACTTATTCCGCAAACGGTCGCTATACGCGATAAGCGGTAGCTGGCCGCGGCAACTGCGACACATTCCGCCCAACAAGTCCAATCGTGCTCCATGCACGGTTAATGAGCGAGGCGGTAGAAATCCATCGACGCCGCACCCTCGGCGTTCAGCGCCATCGCCGGAACCGCCGGCGAATAGGTACGGCTCGTAAGTGCCGCCTCGCCACCGTTGGCAAAAATCTCGACCATCGTAGTGTCCGAAAGCACGCGCAGGTCGCGAAGTTCGCCGAGCTCGATCGACCTCTGGTCGCGTCCATAGCCTTCGTCGCCCATATCGAGGGCAAGCATCCCGTCCGTATAACGCACAAAGACACCCTTGCGGATTTCGAGCTCGATCATCTTGGCTCCCTCGCAGGAAACCACGACATCAAACAGGCGTCCCGGCTCCTCAACGGTCTCACCGCCTACAGCACGAACGCAATCGCCGCGCATCCTCTCAATCTCGTGCGCCGGCCACTGGCAGAGCTTGCCGCCGCGCATGCTCAGCTCTCTCGGCATCGTCAGCGCGCACTGCCACCCGCGCGCCGCCGTCGGGCTTTCTGTCGTCGCATCGGGGCAACCCGACCATCCGATCATCAAACGCCGACCCGCAGCGTCCTCAAAGGACTGCGGGGCATAGAAATCAAAACCGGCATCGACCATCGGGGGCATGCCCTTCCCGACGATTTTAAAGCTCGGCGCCTCCCAATCGGCCTCGATGGGGAACCACACGCACTGATGCGGATTGCGGTAACGCCAACCATCGGCAGGCACACCCTGCGGACAGCAAACGAGAATAAGCTCGCCATCGAGCTCAAACAGATCGGGGCACTCCCACATAAAGCCAAACTTCTCGCCCAACTCAATGCGCGTCGCATAGCTCCAGTCCTCAAGATTGCGCGAGGTATAGACAAGCACGCAGCCACGGTCGTCTTTCGTACGAGCGCCCAGAACCATGTAGTAGATACCGTCGTGTTCAAGGATCTTGGGGTCGCGCACGTGCGTACCGATATCGTCGGGGTAATCGACCGGCCCAACAGCTATGCGCTTCTCGCCCAATTCGTCGGGATTCTCGGCAACCATATGAATCTGGTTTTGCTCACGGCCCGTCAACACGTAGTCGTAATCATCACGGTCAAAATGCTTAACGTTGCCGGTATAGAAGTAGTGAATCTTGCCATCACGTACAAAGGCAGAACCAGAATACGCTCCACTCGAATCCAAATCGGAATCGGGGAACAGCACGGGACCGTGATTCTCGTACGTCACAAAATCCTTTGTCGCCAGATGGTTCCAAAGCACTGGACCGCCATGCGCAGCATCGAACGGATCGTATTGATGATAGATGTGATACGTATCACCAATCTGAACCAAACCATTGGGGTCGTTGAGCCAGCCAAGCTCAGGCTCCACATGGAACAAAAGCCTATCGGGGTCGGACGCGATGCGAGCCGCCGTCTCATCCTGTCCGGCACGCCACTGCTCATAGTCCGCACGCATCACCTTGTTTTTTTGATTAAACATCGCCATTGACCTTCTCGTCTATAGGAAAGGACGCTCGACTCACACGAGCCGAACGCCCTTCCCCAAATGGACTTATCCGCACATTACGCTGAACGGCTCAACTAGAAGCTAACGTCGAAGCCAGCGCCAGCGCCCTCTTCATCGGTGGTCGGCACGCCTTTTGCCTTGTTGTAGGCAAAGATCAAGACGATCGGCACGATGAAGGCGATGAGATTGCCAGCCACATACCACACGAGCGTCTCGGGCGTAACGATGAGCAGGCCAAGCACGCCGGTCAGACCCTGACCGATGGCGCGCACCTCAAAGAGCTTCACGAAGGCACCGCCGCAGCCTGCACCGATGCAAGCGCAGATGAACGGGATGATCGAGTAGCGCATGTTTGCAGCAAAGATTGCGGGCTCGGAGATACCGACCAGCGTCGGGATAAAGGACGACATGCAGATGTTGCGCTCTTTGGAATGCTTCTTGTGAATGAGGTACATGCCGATGGCGCCGCCGCCCTGGGCGATGATGGAAACCGACCAGATTGCCTGGATGTAGTTGAAGCCAGTCGTGGCAACGAGGTTTGCCTCGATACCCTGGATGAACTGATGCGTACCGGTAACGACGAGCGGCTGCAGGAATGCGGCAAAGACAAAGGCACCGAAGACGCCCATCCTGTTGTACAGGATATCGATTACGCCGGCGAGGACGTCGCCGATCAGGTTGCCGAGCGGGCCGAACACGGTGAACAGGGCGACGTTAGCAAGAATCAGGGTAACGGTCGGAACAAAGACGAACGAAACGACCTCGGGGATGTACTTCTGGGCAATCTTCTCGACCTTGGCCATAAACCAGGCAGTCAGGATTGCAGGGAACACGCCGCCCTGGAAAGCAACCATGGGAATGGAGAGCGGACCGAAGTTCCAGTACTCAGCACCCGTCGGGTCCATAACGAACGTGTTACGGTTCATAAGGCTCGGGTGAACCATGACGATACCGACGAGGATGCCCAGGATCGGGTTACCGCCAAAACGCTTGACCGCGCTGTACATAACCAGGACAGGTAGGTAGTCGAAGGTGGCGGCGATAATGGCAAAGAAGCTTGCGAGGTTCTTGAGGAACTCGCTGTGATCGGCGAGGCTGCCCTCCATGCCAAAGAGGCCGTTGGCAACGATCAGCGACTTAAGGCCGATGATGATAGCAGCGCCGACGAAAGCGGGAATGATGGGGATAAAGATGTCCGAGAATACCTTGAGGACCGAGAAGAACTTGCCCTTCTTGTCCGCCTCGGCGCCCTTGACCTCGGAAGCGCTGATCTCCTTAACGCCCGTCAGAGCCATAAACTCATCGTAAACCTTGTTGACGGTACCGGTACCGAAGATGATCATGAGCTGGCCGCTGTTGTACAGCACGCCCTTGACGCCATCGATGTTCTCGAGCTCGGCCTTGTTGTACTTGCTCGTATCCTTGAGCACCAGACGCAGACGCGTAACGCAATGCGTGGCGCCCTCGATGTTCTCCAGACCGCCGACGTTATCGACGACTTGCTGAGACACTACTTTGTAGTCCATGTTCCTCTCCATTCCCTTACGAAATCATAAGACGTTTTGATGCCATTACAGAGACGCGATCGTTGCATTTGCGCACTTAAGCGTACCGTCGGTGACCGTCAGCGCCACACCCTGGCCCTGCTTATTGCAGAATCGAGCGTTAAGCGCAACATCATCGACAAAGATGGTCGCGATATCGTCGTCAACGACCAGGCGCACATGATGAGTGCCCTCGCCCTTAAAGAACAACGGACGCTCGAGGCCCATGTTGTTGACCTGGAACCACGGATACTGGGGGGCCGCCGTAAACTCGAGCTTGCCCTCACGCAGGTTGGCGCGGAACTCATAGGCAAGACCGGACTCGGCGTCCTCGGCAAGCTTCACCGAGAAGCCGGCAGCGTCACCGGCGAGCTCGATGTCGGCATCGAGCATATAGGTGGAACCGGCATCCGCGGCGAGCACCTGCTCGACCTTGCCCGACTCGCAGGAGAGCTCAAAGGCCTCGACTGCCTTAGCCTCGCCAAAGGCGCCAAGCATGCTGTCAGGAAGCTTGGTGCCGAGCGTTCCGTCGGCACGCTGAACGATCTCGAGGGGCATAAAGGTGCCACCCCACAGGTAAGAGCTGGGGTCGCCGCCCTCGTCACGCGTAGGAACCCAACCAAAGAGAACGCGGCGCTCGCCGTCAAATGCGGTACGCGCGGCATAGTACGCGCGGCCATCGAAGGAATCGTCCGCAGGAGTGATCCAAGGACCGTTGATAGAGCGAGACATGCGGTAACGGGTCTTGTTGCCATCACTGTACTCGGAGAACACCAGATACCACCAGTCGCCCATCTTAAAGAGATCAGGCATCTCGAACATGGTGTACAGGCCCGGATTCCACCAGTCGCCCTGGAACTCCCAGGTATCCAGGTCCTTGGAGGTGAACTTGACCAGACGACCGGTCATCAGACGCTTGTCCTCGCCCACACGCGCGCCGAGGATGAGCATGTACTCTTCGTTCTCCTCATCCCAAAGCACAAAGGGATCGCGCCAGTTGCGGTCATCGTAACCCTCCTGGGGCGGAAGCAGCGTCTCGGCGATGTTCTTCTCCCACTTGACGGCGTCGTCACTCGTTGCGTGAAGAAGAACCTGCTTCATCAAGCGTGCCTTGACCTTATCGCGATTGCAACCAGTGTAGAGCGCATGGTACTTGTCGCCCACCTTAAACACCGTGCCGGCATAAACATACTGGTCGACTTCCTCGTCGCCGCCACGCTCAAGGCTCTCGCCAAAGTCTTTGTAATTGACGAAGTCCTTGGTTGTCGCGAGTGCCCAGCCAAACGGCTCTCCGAAAGGTCCGGGGTTTCGCGTGTCACGCTGATGATAGAGATAGAACGTGCCGTCCTCGCCGTACGGCATGATGTCGCCTACCCAAATTCCCTCAGGCTGGTAATACACCTTGTGCATCCGAGACTTCCTTTCTCACGAGATACTAACTCGGTACAACTGCAAGATATGTCAATCGTTTTCATATGTCAAACGTTTTCACACCAATACGTCTTTTCGCAGTTCCAGTCGTCGGCAAACGGTTGACATATGCCGGCGAACGGTCATCAGAGGTGTTTGAGGAATTCTTTTGGCACGGGATGAACTACGCGGTTTTACCCTCAATGAGTTCAACGGGGAGCTTGATATTCGATTCGGGCTTTTCGCCGTTAATAAGAGCAATGATGGATTGCGCCGCGAGCTCTCCGATGCGATCGATATCTTGGCGAACGGTTGTTAAGTCAGGCATAAACGTCATAGTGCGGCGGGCACCATCCGCGCCCACGACCTTAATATCGCCCGGAGCGCTCAAGCCGCGCTGCTTCATCACGTTAAGACAGATAGCCGCCATCGTGTCGTCTCCCGCAAAGATGCCGTCAATATCGGGGTTCTCATCGAGGATCTTCGCAACGACCGCGCTCTTTTCGTCGTCGGGCTTAACGAACTCGACCTCACGGACAAGCGCGGGCAAACCGGCCTGCTCAACAACATCGAGGTAGGCATCGGTACGCTTATTGGCAGGCATGCGCATGCGGCTATTGCTGCGCAGGCACAGGATGCGCGAACACCCGTCATCGATCAGGCGACGCGTGGCAAGTTCGCCGATACTATAGCTGTCGCTCGCAATCTGAACAGAGGCCTCGCCAAGGTCGCAGTCGATACCAACCAGACTCAAACCCATCTCGGCATACGCCTCGGCACCGATATTAAGCGAGTTGACGATGACGCCATCAACCATATTGCGTCGAAGCATGTCGATATAAGAGCGCTCAAGCTCGGGTCGATTGGCGCTATTGCACAGCAGCATCTTAAAACCGTTTTCGGCCAGGGTATGCTCAATGACTTGAACCACTTGGGCATGAAACGGACTGCTGACATAGGGGACGATCATACCGATAAGATTCAGGCGACCGTTGAGCATGGCACGGGCGATATCGTTGGGCGTATAGTTGATGCGCTTCATCGCGGCATGGACCTTATCGCGGGTCTCTTGGCTAATATAGCCGCGATTATTAAGCACGCGAGATACCGTAGTAGGCGAAACCCCCGCCACCGCCGCAACTTCCTTGATGCCAGGCTTAGCCGTATCCTTAGAACGAGCACTCTCGCGAGCCATAGCACCCTCCCCCATCAACATGTCATACGTTTACATACGAACAAAGCATACCCCAACAAGAGCGGGAAGACGGTAACAGTACAAGTAAGTAAACGACTCATCCAAATAATTAGGAGAGTTCCGCCTAAAGGGTGACTACACAGGACCCAGCCAAGGCTGTTTGGGCTACCTCCCAAAATATTCCGCAGGACGCAAAGAGGCTCGCCGCACGAAGTGCGCAGCGAGCCTCTTTGCATGTCCGAGGACACCAATTTTGATTTAGCGTGGTTCCCTAAAGGGCGACAACGCAGGAGACCCGGCAAGGCCGGGAGCACTTTGTCTCGCAAACATTCCGCAGCCGCGAAGCGGCGAGGACGTTTGAGAGGCAAAGTGCGTAGGCCTTGCCGGGTCTCCGGTGGGAGTTGAGTCCCTTTAGAACTTGTTGTGGAAGGTACGCGAAATGACCTCGTCCTGCTGCTCCTTGGTGAGCGTGTGGAAGTTCACGGCGTAGCCGGAAACGCGGATGGTCAGCTGCGGATACTTCTCGGGGTGAGCCTGAGCGTCGAGCAGCGTCTCACGGTTAAAGACGTTGATGTTCAGGTGGTGGCCACCCTTCTCGGCGTAAGCGTCGAGCATGTGGACCAGGTTATCGGCCTGAGTCTCGGAAACTTCAGAAACCTTCATAATGTGTCTCCTTCGATTGATAGGCGCCGGCCGAAACCGGCGCGCCAATCAGTAATCGTTATTGTTAGTATAGCACTAACAATAGTTACTCGCCTAGCTGATCAAGGTCGATATCGCCAAAGAACACCTGGTCCTCCTTGCCGAGCGCACCCGGGATGATGGAGAAGGTGTTGGAGATGCCGTCCTGAGCATCGCGGAACGGGAGCTTGGAAACCGAAGACAGCGAGGCGATGGCGCCGAGGCTATCGCGCTTGTGCATGGGGTTAGCACCCGGGGCGAAGGGCTGGCCAGCCTTGCGGCCATCAGGCGTAGAACCGGTCTTCTTGCCGTACACGACGTTGGAAGTAATGGTCAGAACCGAGGTCGTGGGCACGGAGTTGCGGTAGGTGTCGTTCATGCGGATGTACTCCATGAACTGGTGCACAACGTCGTGAGCGATCTGGTCGACGCGGTCGTCGTCGTTACCGTACTTGGGGAACTCGCCCTCGGTCTCGAAGTCGACGATGATGCCATTCTCGTCACGGACGGGGTGGACCTTGGCGTACTTGATGGCGGACAGGGAGTCAGCCACGACGGAAAGGCCAGCGATGCCCGTAGCGAACCAGCGGTGCACGTGCTTGTCGTGCAGAGCCATCTGGATACGCTCGTAGCAATACTTGTCGTGCATGTAGTGAATGATGTTCAGCGAGTTGACGTACACACCAGCGAGCCACTTCATCATGTCGTTGTACTTTGCCACAACGTCATCGTAATCGAGCGTGTCGCCCTCGACGGCGCGGTACTTGGGGCCGACCTGCTTCTTGGAGACCTCGTCAACACCGCCGTTGAGCGCGTAGAGCAGGCACTTGGCCAGGTTGGCGCGGGCGCCGAAGAACTGCATCTCCTTGCCGATGCGCATGGAGGACACGCAGCAGGCAATGCCGTAGTCATCGCCGTGGTAGACGCGCATGAGGTCGTCGTTCTCGTATTGAATCGAGGAGCTGGCGACAGAAGTCTTGGCGCAGAACTTCTTGAAGTTCTCGGGCAGACGGGTCGACCACAGAACGGTCATGTTGGGCTCGGGGCTGGTGCCCATGTTCTCGAGCGTGTGCAGGTAGCGGTAGCTCATCTTGGTAACGAGCGTACGGCCGTCGACACCCATGCCGCCGATGGACTCGGTGACCCACTGCGGATCGCCGGTAAACAGGGCCTGGTACTCGGGGGTACGGGCAAACTTGACCATGCGGAGCTTCATGATGAAGTGATCCACGAACTCCTGGATCTGCTCCTCGGTGAAGGTGCCGTTGGCAAGGTCGCGCTCAGCGTAAATGTCGATGAACGTGGAGGTACGGCCGATGGACATAGCGGCGCCGTTCTGCTCCTTGACGGCAGCGAGGTAGGCGAAGTACATCCACTGGATGGCCTCCTGCGTGTTGGTAGCAGGCTTGGAGATATCGAAACCATAGGTCTCGGCCATCATCTTGAGCTCGCCGAGGGCACGGATCTGCTCCTGCAGCTCCTCACGATCGCGGATGTTGTCGGCAGTCATGACCGTCGGGGTGGAAGCCTTCTGGGCCTCCTTGTCCTTGATCAGGTAGTCGACACCGTACAGGGCGACACGACGGTAGTCGCCGATGATGCGGCCGCGGCCATAGCCATCGGGCAGACCGGTGATGATGTGGGCCGAACGGCAAGCGCGCATCTCGGGGGTGTAGACATCGAAGACGCCCGCGTTGTGGGTCTTGCGCTCGAAGGTGTAGCGCTCGACAACGTTCTCGTCGATCTTGTAGCCGTGCTGGCTAGCAGCCTGGCAAGCGATGCGGATACCGCCGTTGACGTGCAACGCGCGCTTGAGCGGCTTGTCGGTCTGGAGGCCGACGATGGTCTCCTTCTCACGATGGGCGTTATCGATGTAGCCAGCGGGATGGCTCACGATACCCGTGACGGTCTTGGTGTCCATATCGAGGACGCCGCCCTGCTCGCGCTCCTTGAGCAGCAGGTCGAGAACCTCGCCCCACAGCTCCTTGGTACGCTCGGTCGGGCCGGCGAGGAACGACTCGTCGCCCTCGTAGGGGGTGTAGTTCTTCTGGATGAAGTCTCGGACGTCAACCTCTCCCGTCCAGATGCCTTCCTTGAAGCCTTCCCATGCCTCCTGCATTGTGTAACCACGCTCCTAGTTACGTATTATGCGGCGCTCTCACACCGCTGCTTATTGAATTCTTGAATATTCGACCTGCATGACCGGCTTCATTCGCCTTTCATCGCGCGTTAGCGCAGGGAAAAACGTTTATTCACCTTGGTCTTGCAACCCTAAACCCAAGATTTCACCCGTCTGTGAAGGATAACATAGCCACCCCCTTCATCAGGGCTGTTATATGTTCCTTTTTTTATACCATTAGTCCTTTTTTGACAAATCCGCAGGAAACGCACGCGTCATCAGCTACCGTTCACCGAATTGTTTGATATTTCCCCTTGCCTTTATACGTCCTTCACTCTAGCTGTTATGCCAGCTTTAGCAGGGTAAAGTGTCCTAGAGACCCTTCAGAAACTGAAGGGCGGCCACGGGATTTTCCCCGCGGCCGCCCTGTGGCGTGGCTAGTTTTTTAGCTTTGATTGCCGCTTGGCATTAAGCGGCTGAGGCGGCGCTGCCGGTCGCTGCCTTGCTGTTGCTCTGCTGGCCCTGAAAATGCTTGTAGCACCAGCTGGTGACCAGCGGGGTCAAAATGGCCGTCACGATAGCGCAGGCTGCAACCTGAGCCGTAGCCGTCGCGAGCACCGCACCGCCGTACATGGCCTCGTTGACGCTAGCCATGGCAGCAGGCGTGGCCACATTGGCTCCGGCGCAGCTGGAGATTGCCGCACCTGCGACACCGGTGCCACCGGTAAGCTTATCGACCGCAACAACGGGGACAGCGAAGACCACCGAGCAGATCACGCCGAGCAGAATGCCGGGAAGACCGCCGTTGATAAGCTGACCAAAAGTCATGGTCGAGCCCATGGCAAAGAAGACGAGCACGATGATGGCGGAAAGTGCCGGTGCCATCATCTTCTTAAAGCTCGGGAAGAGGTTACCCAGAATAATGCCGACGACGATCGGCAGGATGGCGCCCACGAGCGACCAGCCGATCGGAGCCTGGCCGGCGGCGCCGAGCACGATCATCGTGACCGGAGGGCCGACAACCAGCGTAGTGATGGCGACGGCGCCACGCTCGGCCTCGTTGCCCATGGTGCCCATCAATCCAGCGTACATAGCGTTGTTGGCACCCGTGCAAGCGGCCAGCATCACCATGGCCGAGATGCCAAACAGGTTGTCGTTGAACACATAAAGGATGAGCAGCGACACGGCGACAACCACGATCTGCTTGACGGCAATGATAATGGCACCGCGGGCAGCGGCAGCAGGAGCGCTCTTAAACGAAATCGTCGCACCGACGATGAGCAAAAAAGCGCCCACAAGCGGGCCGGCGCCCTGCTGGGTCATACCGAGCGTAAAGCTGCCGAGCGTTTTAAACAGGTCGGGGAACAGCGTGTTGAGCAGGCAACCCAAAAAAAGCGGCACCAGGATATTGGCGCCCGGGATGGAGGACATCTTAAAGAACGGCTCTTTTGTTGCCGGCGCCTCCACCGCAGTCGATTCACTCATTTATATCTCCTTTTGATGCGTGTGACACGCGGCCACACGCTCCTGAGTCAGAAAGAAGGCGACGGTCCCGAGTCGCAGGAGCCGTCGCCGAATTATCGCCGCGGGGTATTACCCGTCCAGGACGATGCCGCCGTCGCAGTCGCCGATCTCGCCGTTCACGAAGCTGGCGAGGTCGGAAGCAAAGAACAGCACCATCTGTGCAGGCTCGCTAGCCTGGGCAGCGCGGCCCAGGGGAATACCGTTGATGATGCGCTGAGAGTTCTCATCAGAGAGAATCGAGGTCATGTCGGTAAGGGTAAGCGACGGGCACACGGCGTTGCAGCGGATGCCGAACTTGCCGCCTTCCTTGGCGACCGCCTTGGTTAGGCCGTTGACGCCGGCCTTGGAGCTTGCGTAGGCAGCAGTGCCGAGCAGGCCGCCGCCGATCTTGCCGGCCACGGAGCTCACGTTGACGATGGTGCCGGCGTGGGCCATCTTAAAGTGCGGGTACACGGCATTCATCATGGTAAAGGTGCCGTTGAGGTTGATGTCGATGGTGCGGCGCCACTCGGTGTCGTCGATCTCGTCGAACTTCTTGGTGCTGATGACACCGGCGCAGTTGATCAGAATGTTGGTCTGGGGCAGGTCCGCGAAGATCTGCTCGACGGTCTCGCGCGCCTTGGACGCATCGGCGACATCGAGCTGGTAGAACTTGTTGCCCTCTCCAAGCTCGGCCACCGCGGCCTCGCCCTTGGCAGCGTTCCTTGCGATGAGCGCGACGTGTCCGCCGCCCGCAACGATACCCTTGGCAATCTCGAGGCCAATGCCCTGAGTGCCGCCGGTAACGATCGCGGTTTTGCCCGTGAAGTCAAATGCCATGACTCCAACCCCCTTGATTCAGGTGTCTCCTTGCGGGAAGTTGGAGCATCGCGCGTGGCGTTACTTGAATCCCAATCGTCATGGTGGTGACAACCCCTCGCCCAACCGCGTGCATGATAATTCTTTGAAACGCTTCATCAATTGAATGATTTTAAGTCTTTATGCGCTCTTTATATTGCTCACCGCATGAGGCCCGCGTATGTGGGTATCATCTTCCACCGAAAATAGTTTCTAATGTTAGGGGTTTTCGGTGGAAGATACCGATTTCCATGAGCTTGGGCGTCGGCTCTTTACCGAGTTTGGCAGCATTCACCAGCGCATTTCGCGCTTTGCCGACCAGGCCCTGAGCGGCGAAATGGCCGTCATGCGCGCCCTCATGCTCGCTGGTGGTTCGCTCACACCGAGCGAACTCGCTGATCGTGCCTGGGTCTCGAGCGCCCGCATCGCCAATATCCTGCGCGCTCTCGAAGCCAAGGGCTGGGTCGAGCGCGAGCACTCAAAGACCGACCGTCGTCGCGTACACGTCACGGTGACCGACAAGGGATTCCAGGATCTCGAAATCAAACGTCGGGAATTCGAGAACCGCACCGCGGCTTTCCTCGAGCAGCTCGGCGAAACAGATACCCAAGAGATGGTGCGCCTTCTTAGACGCGCCAACGAAATTATCGACCGCAATCAAGAAAGGAGAGATGCCGAGTGAGGATTCTCAAGCTCTTTAAAGAGCATATTCTGGCACTGTTCACAGCTATCGTACTTATCGTAATCAGCTGCAATGCCGACCTAGCGCTACCTACGTATATGAGTGACATCGTCGATGTGGGCGTGCAGCAAGGCGGCATCGCCTCGCCCGTACCCGACACCATTCGCGCCGAATCGCTCGATGACCTCAAGCTCTTTATGAGCGCCAAGGATGCCAAGGCTGTGGAGGCCGTGTTTAGCAAGGCGAACAAGAACGGCATTCGAACGTACAAGGGAACAGAGGAAGAGCGCGCCGATGGCGGCAAGATTGCTGACATTATGAGCCTGCCCGAGACCGTCGTCCTTTCGCTCAACCAGGGCATCGATGCCAGCTCCATGGGCGACATGATGGGCACGTCCAGTGAGAAAGATAACAGCGCCGCCCAGGCCATGCCCACGCCCGAGCAAATGGCAGCGATGACGCCCGAGCAGCTCGCCGAAATGCAGCAGAAGGCCGCAGCGGCACAGAACATGCAAAAGCAGATTGATGCCGACGGCGGTAAGATCACCATGAAGAGCCTACGTCTGGGCATCGAGGGCGGTCTGGTAGACCAAAGCAAGCTCGTCGAAGGTGCCAACGAGATGGCGGACAAAATGGGCTCCATGTCGGGTTCCATCGTCACGCAGCGCGCCGTGACCTACGTGCAGGACGAGTACAAGGCACAGGGTATCGACCCCGCCGACGTGCAGAACTCCTACCTGGGCCGTATGGCGACCACGATGTTTGGCCTGTGCTTGGTGTCGCTTGTCGCCACCATCCTGACCGGCGCCGTGGCCTCGCGCACTGCTTGCTCCATCGCCCGCGACCTGCGCCGCGAGACCTTCAACAAGGTCATGCACTTTTCGCCGGCCGAGGTGGGCAAGTTTAGCCAGGCCTCGCTCATCACCCGCTGCACCAACGACATTCAGCAGATCCAGATGGCGGCGACCCTGTTCATCCGCATGTGCCTCATGGCGCCCGTCATGGGCATCGTCGCGGTCATGCGCGTCCTGGCCAACCACACCGGCCTGGAATGGACCATCGCCGTGGCCATCATCGCGGTCTCGGCCGTCGTCGGCGTGCTCATGGGCCTCACCATGCCCAAGTTCAAAAAGATGCAGAGCTTTGTGGACCGCGTGAACCTTACCGCGCGCGAGCTGCTCGACGGCCTTATGCCCATCCGCTCGTTTAACCGCGAGGAGCACGAGCTCGAGCGTTTTGACAAGGCATCACTCGATCTGATGACCACGCAGCTCTACACCAACCGCGCCATGAGCTTTATGATGCCGCTCATGATGCTCGTCATGAACTGCATCACCGTGCTTATCGTCTGGTTTGGCGCACAAGGCGTGTCCGACGGCGTGATGCAGGTCGGCAACATGATGGCGTTTATCTCCTACACCATGCAGATCGTCATGGCGTTTATGATCCTCACCATGGTTTCGGTCATCCTGCCCCGCGCCGAGGTCGCAGCCGAGCGCGTGGAAGAGGTCATCACCTGCCCCACAAGCATCAACGACCCCGTCTCGCCCAAGCTGCCCGCGGCAAGCGCGCCGCGCGGTGAGCTCACCTTCCGCGACGTGAGCTTCCAGTACCCCGATGCCCGCGCCGATGTCATCAGCGGCGTGAACTTCACCACGCACGCCGGCCAGATGCTCGGCATCATTGGCTCCACGGGCTCGGGCAAGTCCACGCTCGTGCAGCTGATTCCGCGCCTGTACGACGTGACGGGCGGCAGCATTTCGCTCGACGGTATCGACGTGCGCGATATGACCCTTTCCGAGCTGCGCCGTCGCATCGGTTACATCCCGCAGCAGGGTCGTCTGTTCTCGGGCACCGTCGAGAGCAACCTCAAGTTTGCCGGCGATATGGTGAGTGACGAGGATATGCGCCAGGCCGCATGCATCGCCCAGGCCGAGGACTTTATCGCCGAGCGCGAGGGCGGTTACGACTCCCCCATCAGCCAGGGCGGCTCCAATGTCTCGGGCGGTCAGCGCCAGCGTCTGGCCATCGCCCGCGCATTGGCCAAAAAGCCCGAGGTTGTGGTGTTCGATGACTCGTTTAGTGCCCTCGACTACAAGACCGACGCGCGCCTGCGCGAGGAGCTGGCCAAAAACGTTACCGACGCCGCGCTCGTGGTCGTGGCCCAGCGCATCGCGACTATCATGCACGCCGACCAGATTATCGTGCTCGACGACGGTCACGTGGTGGGCACCGGTACGCACGAGGAGCTGCTGCACAGCTGCCCGGCGTACCTGGAGATCGCACAGTCGCAGCTTTCCGCCGAAGAGCTGGGGCTTACCCAAGAAGAAATTGCAGCCGTCACGGAAGGAGGCGAGCGCTAATGGCAGACGAGACCAAGACTCAGATTCCCAAGCCCACCCGCCAGCGTGGTCCCATGGGCCGCATGGGCGGTATGCGTCGCGGCGAAAAGGCCAAGGACTTTAAGGGCACCATGAAGCAGCTGCTCGGCTATATCGGCCAACACAAGGTTGCCGTGTTTGCCGCCGTCGCCTTTGCCGTGTGCTCGGTCATCTTTAACATTGTGGGGCCCAAGGTGCTCGGCCAGGTTACGACCAAGCTGTTCGAAGGCCTGGTTGCCAAGGTCAACGGTACCGGCGATGTCGACTTTAACTGGATCGCCAAGACGCTCGGCTTTTTGCTCTGCCTGTACCTGGCGAGCTCTGCCTGCAGCCTGATCCAGGGCTGGCTCATGACCGGCGTTACGCAAAAGATCTGCTACCGCATGCGCAAGGAGATCGCCGCCAAGATCGCCGTCGTACCGATGAGCTACTTCAACGGCCACAGCAAGGGCGACGTGCTCAGCCGCATTACCAACGACGTCGATACGCTCGGCCAGTCGCTCAACCAGAGCGTGACGCAGCTCATCACGTCCATCACGCAGATTATCGGCGTGCTCGTCATGATGCTGTCGATCAGCCTGCCGCTCACCGGCGTCACCGTGCTCACGCTGCCGGCCGCCGCGATTATCTTGATGGTGATGATTCACTTCTCGCAGCCGTACTTCCGCGAGCAGCAGCAGGTCCTGGGCACCGTCAACGGCATTATCGAGGAGGACTTTGCCGGCCAGAACGTCATTCAGGTGTTCGACCGCGCCGAGGCCTCAATCGAGGAGTTCGATAAGGAGAACGACCGTCTCTTTATTAGCGGCTGGCGCTCGCAGTTCCTGTCGGGCCTGATGATGCCGCTTATGAGCTTGGTGGGCAACATGGGCTACGTGGGCGTTGTCGTGGTAGGCGCACAGCTCGCACTGACCGGCAATGCCACGCCCGGTGACATCCAGAGCTTTATCCAGTACGTGCGCAACTTTACGCAACCCGTGCAGCAGCTGGGCAACGTGAGTAACACGATGCAGTCGATGGCCGCCGCCACCGAGCGCGTCTTTGAGTTCTTGGCAGCGCCCGAGGAGGAGCAGAAGGTCGACGCACAGATCCCCGAGAAGCGCCCTGGCCACGTGGAGTTTGACCATGTCAAGTTTGGCTACACGCCGGACAAGACCATCATCCACGACTTTAGCTGCGAGGCGCAGCCCGGCCAGACCATCGCCATCGTCGGTCCCACCGGCGCTGGAAAGACCACGCTCATCAAGCTGCTGCAGCGTTTCTACGATGTGGACGACGGTTCGCTACGCGTCGAGGGCATCGACGTGCGCGACTGGGACCGCGCGGCACTTCGCGGCGAGTTTGCCATGGTGCTGCAGGATACCTGGCTGTTTAACGGCACCATCCGCGAGAACATCCGCTACGGACGCCCCGACGCGAGCGATGCCGAGGTCGAGGCAGCTGCACGCGCAGCGCGCTGCGATCACTTTATCCATACGCTCGCCGGCGGCTACGACTTTATGATCAATGAGGAAGGCACGAACCTGTCGCAGGGCCAGCGCCAGCTCGTGACCATCGCTCGCGCCATTTTGGCCGACCGCCCGGCGCTGATTCTGGACGAGGCGACCTCCAACGTGGATACCCGCACCGAGGAGCTCATTCAGCGCGCCATGGATGCGCTGATGCAGGGCCGCACCAGCTTTGTCATCGCGCACCGCCTGTCCACGATCCGCAACGCCGACGTGATCTTGGTAATTCGCGACGGCGACATCGTCGAGAAGGGCACGCACGATGAGCTGCTCGCCCAAGGCGGCTTCTACGCCGACCTGTACAACTCGCAGTTCGACGAAGCGGCGTAAATTCTGCCGCAGGGAACGAATAACGCCCGAGAACGGGGGCGCAGGACAACCTGCGCCCCCGTTTTGTGTCCTTTGGGCCTCGAAACGCCTCCCCTGGAACCTGATTGACGCTCTCCCTCAAGACCCCGTGGGCAAAAAATGGCAAATATGAGTACTGTCACCTTTTTAGTAACAGCCAAAACTGCCCCAAACGACGTCTTTGCGGCCTAGATATGCCTTCAAATTGATCAAAACGCCCGGTAGCATGCTTCTGCGTGCCAACGTTAATGAACATATCTACTGTTGTGTCTAATATCTTATAAGGTCGATATGATACTAAGCTAGCAACAGTACTCATATTTGCCATTTTTTGTCCACGGGGTATGCCACAGAAGATCCAACTTGCTCCAGCATGTCGTACGCCGGCCCCCCCTTCCGGCGAGTGCCGACATTTCCCCAGATAAAACCGACCGAAATAAACCTGTCCCTTTTCGGTAGGTTTCGCTTGCACTTTAGCGTGCGACAGCGGATAATGCCGAGCATTCGAGAATTCGCCAATTGTTGCCGTTAATTGATAAAGGAGGCCCCGTATGGCCATGGAATTCAAACGCAGGCTGCCGATCCCCATGGAGATCCGCGAGGAAATGCCGCTTTCCGCCGAGCTTACTGCCAAGAAGCAGGCATTCGATGCCGAGGTCGCCAAGGTCTTTGCCGGCGAGGACGCACGCAAGGTGCTCATCATTGGCCCGTGCTCTGCCGATCGCGAGGACTCGGTGCTCGAGTACATGAACCGCCTGGCCAAAACCGCCGAGGACGTCAAGGACAAGCTCATCATCATCCCGCGTGTTTACACCAACAAGCCGCGCACCAAGGGCACCGGCTACAAGGGCCTGCTGCACAACCCCGACCCCGAGGCGCCCGATGACCTGCTCGAAGGCGTTAAGGCCATCCGCCACATGCACCTGCGTGTCATCGAGGAGACCGGCTTCTTTACCGCCGATGAGATGCTCTACCCGTCGAACTACCAGTACCTCATCGACCTGCTGAGCTATGTCGCCGTGGGTGCGCGCTCGGTTGAGAACCAGGAGCATCGCCTGGTATCGAGCGGCATTTCGGTGCCTGTGGGCATGAAGAACCCCACCGCCGGCTCTACCACCGTAATGCTCAACTCCATTTACGCCGCGCAGGCGCACCAGAGCTTCATCTTCCGTAACTGGGAAGTCGAGTGCGATGGCAACCCGCTCGCACACGCCGTCATGCGTGGCTACATCGGTCTCGACGGTCGCACCTACCCCAACTACCACTACGAGCACCTCGAGCGCTTGGCTGAGCGCTACACCGAGCATGCCGGCTATGCCAACCCGGCGGCGGTCATCGACTGCAACCACGACAACTCAGGTAAGCGCCCGCTGGAGCAGTACCGCATCTGCAAGGAGGTGCTCGACAGCTGCCGCCGCAACGAGTCCATCTCCAAGCTGGTCAAGGGCTTTATGATCGAGTCCTACCTTGAGGACGGCAACCAGCCGGTTGACGGCGGCGTCTTTGGCAAGTCGATTACCGACCCGTGCCTGGGCTGGGAAAAGACCGACTACCTCATCCACGAGATCGCGGAGCGTGTTTAGTTACGCGGGCCGCATTTGAGACAATCTGACGTTCAACTTCAAGGGCGCGACCAGAAGGTCAGCGCCCTTTCGTTTCACGTCACCTTGTCTCAAATGCGACCCGCTCGCTGTCCGTCCTCTACCTGCGGCGTTGCCTTGCTCCGGATGCGGCAGTTGGGGACGTTCCTTTCCTGCCGGCAGTCTGGGACATTCCTTGGGGTAGTCGTTGGGGACGCTCTTGTTTGACTAGTCGTTTAAGAACGTCCCCAATGACTATCCTCGTGATCCCTTTTCCTCCGCCCCCGAAGGATCGGGGCTCGTCTGCCGAATGGTTGCTGCAGCGGCGGTGCGCCCATGTCACACTCAAAGGTGGCCTGACCCTACCTGGAAGGAGCCCCATGAGCCTTGACAACGTAACCCTGCGCGCCGCGACCCTCGACGACCTTGCCGGCATCGCCGCCATCTACAACCAGCTGTGGTGCAACACGCTACGCAACCGCGGCGACGTCGAAGCTGCCGATTTCTGCGCGCGCTTCAACATCGCTATGCAGCTGCAGCGCTCCCCCATCGCGCTTGTCGCCGAGGCCGAGGGCCGCATTATCGCCGCCTGCTGCATCGGCATCTTCGAGGACGGCAAGCCGCGCACCAATCCCGCATGGGAGCCCTCCTACGACGAGATGCTCGCCCAGGCAACCGAGATGGCAAAGACCGCCGATGCCAAACTCGAGGGCTCGCTCTTTGGCGACAGTCGCGAAAAGGCCACGGCCGACCGCTTTGCCGCCACGGGCAACGAGTATGCCCAGGGCCAGCTCAACCTGATCATCATTGTGCCCGAGTGGCAGGGCAAGGGACTCGGCCGCGCGCTCATCGACCTTGCGCGCGCCGAGCTCGGCAAGACAGGCTGCACCAAATTCTTCCTGATGAGCGACTGCAACTCTGACTGGCAGTTCTACGAGCACCTCAACATGAAGCGCATCCTGGAGGATCACAGCCAAGACACCGGCGATGGCTTTATCGTCTACATGTACGGAGGCGACACGCAGGATTAGCCTGAGTGCCGCCTCATGGCTTTCTCCAAAACAGCCCAAACCAATCAGCCACGCCAAAAGGGACATGCCAAAAAGGGACAGGTTTATTTTGGCAGGTTTTATCTGGGCAAACGCCAACCGCCGCGAGGAAGTTGCCTTCCCTCGCGGCGGTCTTCTAACAGCCAAAACCAAGTGAGTAGACTTTTTGCAGGAGGCCGAGCACACCCCAAATCGCCACAGCGCTGACCTGCGGTTTTATTGAGCACTTGTCGTGATGTGCTCGGCAGATCCAAAAAAGCCTACTCACTTGGTTTTGAGGCGCTCCAGATAGGCAAAAAAACGCCGCGAAAGGGGTCCGATCCTCTTCGCGGCGGTTGTTCGCGCTGGTTTTGAGGCGGTTTTGCTTGCTTGCTACTCGCTGTAGCGGGCAGCGATGGCAGTTCGCACCATGCCGGCGCTCATAAGGCAGGCCCCCGACGACTACAGCAGCACACGCCATAATCTGACAGTATCATTTGCCATAATCTGACAGTATCATTTGCCATAATCTTGCAGTAGTGTTTTCCATAATCTAATAGTAGCCCAGTTCAGAGGCGTTATTGGATGGTAACCTATAACCGTTTTAGAACGTCCCCAACGACTGCCTGGGAGCGATAACAGGTATTATCTGGTCAAACCCCAAATCCACCACAAAGGTGCCTGTCCCCTTTGTGGTGGTTTGGAGCTCTCCGCGGCGGGATGTTAGACTTGCGGCGTACACATTCGCGCTAAAACACGGGTCGCATGCAGGAAAGGAGATGCCATGGCGCCTATCGCACTGCTCAAAATACTCGTTGCCCCTGCCGCCAAGGCCATCGTCCACCTGAGCGACTCACTTACCTACAATGACGTCCCCTGTGTCGTCGAGGAGCGTTCGGACAGCTGCCCCTACCTGGGCCACGTCCCCTACTTTGCGCCTAAGCTCGTTTCCGATCCCGAGCACCGCGAACAGTAATCCAAGATGCACCAAGCGCTGCGCAACTCGCGGCGCTTACTGTTTTGGTGCAAAGTAACCTGACCCCCGTGCACCAACGCCGGGATTGTCGACGCTTCGGCCGCGGCGCGATATGAGGCGCGAAACCTCGCCCAGCAACACACCAATCACCACGCCCACGAGGATCGGCAACTTTGCCATCTCGGCAGGTGAGCTGTTGAGCGGCACAATCGTAGCAACAATCGAAAGCACGAGCTCCACCACGGGAATCGCAAGCGCCACCGCAAGCACCTTGCCCTCGAAAGGCGCACGGAACACACGCGAGCGATTATCGTGCTTGCGCAGGCGCCAAAACGCTGGGAACATCGGGATATAGCTCATGAGCAGAAAGACGACGTTCATCGAGAAGAAGACCCAAAAGACGTCGGAACCCTCACCCAGCGGAATCTGGAGCAGCAGCACCAGGCTGGCAAAACAGCCGTTAATGAGCGTCGAGCCGTTGGGCATGCCGGTCTTTTTGGACACCAACGCAAAGGGACGCGGCATGTTGCCATGGCGCGCGGCATAGCTCGCTACGTTGTTGACGCCAAAGCTCCAGCAGATCATATTGGCGAACAGCGTCACCAAAAAGGCCACGCCCACGACCATCGTCAGCGGGTGGGTGCGCCCCACCATAGCGGCGACTGCGTCCACAATGCCCGAATCGAGTGAAAGCTGCTCGGTGGGAACCGCGGCTCCAATGCCAATGCCGCAAATGATGTAAATTGCCGCAATGGCCACGCCACCGGCAATAACCGCCTTGGGGATATCGCGCGACGGGTTCTTCATCGTGCTGGCAAAGGTCGCGACCACTTCGAAGCCCATAAAGTTGAACAGGATAATCGATAGATACGTCAACGAATTGGTGTCGCCCAGATCTGGAATGAAGGTCTTAACCGACATGTCGTTGGCAAAGCCGTTATTGCAGGCAAACCAAATGCCGACGATTCCCACCACAGCGGTAATGAGCACCTTGATGACGGCGCCGCCGTCCATGACCCAATCGGCCTCGGCCACCGGCTGCATTGCCATGACCGTGACGCCCCACACAAAGGCAATCTCGATGGCAATTCGGATCCCGAGTGAAAACTCGATACCCCACACCGCATTAATGACACTGGGGAACATGCAGGCGATACTTGCCACCCACAGCGGAAAGTTAACCCAGTAGCACCAAGAGCAACGGGCGCCCCAACGGTCGCCCAGGCCCAAGCGAACCCAATCGTACAGGCCGCCCTCGGAATCAAACGCCGTACCCAGCTCGGCCACCACCAGACCATAGGGAAGCAAAAACGTAATGATAAGGAAGATCCACCAGAAGAACTGCACGTTGCCCATGGCAGATGCCGGAGCCGCTGCCTCGATGGTAAACACGACGCAGATAACCGAGAGGATGACCTCGAACAGGGAGAACTTTTTACCTGCCATGGCGCGCGCCCCCTACAGCAAAAAGGATGGCATCTGTACCGAAGGCGCAGCCCAAGGTAGGGTTGCAGGCCGCGTCACCGGTACAGGTGCCATCCCAAAGAGAGGAGAGGATGCAGTTGTTGGACCAACGCTCGCGGAACAGACGCGTGTAGATGACGATACGCTGGTACATAGATACTCCGATCAAAACGGCCGCGTTCGCGACCGGGAACTTTCGGCAATTGAAGACGCGTCTGACCTGGGATATCCAAGCGAACAATTGGCCTAACCCGCAAAAAATCCCAGGCCAGACGCGTATTCAATCAAAGAAAAAAGGCACTCCGATGTGGAGGCAACGGAGTGCCCAAAGAAAACCCAACCGACCAATACATAAAGCAGCAGCCCATCAATGCCCCGAGATGGGATGACACGCCACCTGTCCGATTGATCGGCTGGATTTCCGAGGTGCGGCAGATTGCCCTGAAAGAGGAGGGCATTGACCTTAAGGGTCATGCCCGACGATTGGAGGGCAAGGTGCCGTGCCTCGGGAAGACAAACAGTTACGCCGAGGGCTCCTGCTGCGTAATGCAGTGGATATTGCCGCCGCCGAAGACGACCTGCTCGGACTGAACGCCGACGCACTTGTAGACGCCCTCGCCCCAGACCTCGTCATAGATCTTCTGGAGCGTGTCAACGGCCAACTGGTCGTTCTCGTCGCCGTACTGCGGGACGATAACGCCGTGGTTGGTGACCAGGTAGTTCATGTAGGAGGCGATCAGCGGCTCGTCGGGAACGCGCGGCTCGGCGTTCTCGTCGGCGTCGATGGTGTCGCAGGAAGCCTGGTCCATGAACAGCGGGTTCACGGGCATGCAGAGCTTGTAGACCTTCATCTTGCGGCCCTTGGCGTCAACGGCGTTGGAGAGGGTCTCGTAGGCAGCGTGGCACTGCTCGTAGAACGGATACTCGGGATCGTCGGTCCAGATGCAGGCCATGACGCCCGGGGCGATGAACGTGGCGACGTCATCGATGTGGCCGTTGGTCTCCTCGGGGTCGATGCCCTCCTTGACCCAGATGACCTTCTCGACACCCAGGTAATCCTTGAGGTGCTCGTCCATGTAGGCGCGAAGCTCCTCGCTCCAGGGCTCGAACTTCTTGTGGTACTTGGGCCAGATGGACTCGGGGTCCTCTTCCTCCTCCAGAACCGCAGAGCAGGTGCGGCCCGGGGAAAGCAGGCACTGGTCGGTCACGACGAGGGTGCCCTCGCCGTCGACGGTGATGGACCCGCCCTCGAGGATCATGTCATCGGGACGATAGCGACGGCAGCCGGAGAGCTCAGCCATCTTAAGGGCGATCTGCTCGTCCTTGTCCCACGGGAAATAAAGGCCGTCGACGAGACCGCCGTAGGCGTTGAAGTGCCAGTGGTTGGCGCGCTTCTCGCCCTTGCCGTTGATGACGTAGGTGGCGGCGGTGTCGCGGAACCAGGCGTCGTCGGTGGTCATCTCGATGACGGTGACGTTCTCGTCGTTCTCGAAGACGGCCTTGCAGTTGGCGTAGTCGGCCTGGTTGGCGCACATGGTGACCGGGGTGAACTCGGCGATGGCGCGGGCGATGGCGGCATACTGCTTCTGGGCCGGCTTGGCGCCGTGGGCCCAGGTGTCGGTGCGGTGGGGCCAGCCCATCCACACGCGATCCTGCGGGGCGAACTCGGCGGGCATGAAGAAGCCGTCGGCCCTGGGGGTGGACTCGGACTCGGTGATCGTACGCATAAGATTTCCTCCAAACCGTAGCGATCGCTTGCCGCGGGCGGGTTACCCGCGGCCTAAAACCAAGAGATAGTGGGCGCCCGTCCCCCGGCAAAGGTCGGGGCGCCCGGTACCGGTTTTCACGGAGTCGCACCGGCGAGCGACGACGTAGCCAAGTGCGCGGAGACATACGCACGAAGGATACGAAAGAGAGAGGTTGGGGCGGGCGGTGGTTACCGGAGCTATCGCTCGCACCCGCCCCAGGAAATAGTGAGCAAATTTGCCGCTTTGGGCACGCCTCCAAAGAGGCCGGAGTGCCCAGAGTCGGGAGCGACAAGCCCGACGAAGCGCACGTTGGTACGCGAGGAGGGTCGGAGTCCCAGAACCGGGTGCTCTAGTTCTCCTCGGCCTCGGCGGCCTCCTCAGCGAGACGCTGGGCAGCCAGCTCGGGGGTGAGACCCTTGTACTCGGTCTCGCGGCCCTTGGCGCTGACGACGCGGACGACCTCGCCGATGAGCACGAGCGCGATGAAGATGACGATCATCGGGACCTTGTCGCCAATTTCAGCAGCGGAGAACGGCACCAGCGTTGCAACGATGGCAAGAACCAGCTCGATGCAGGGGATGGCCAGCATGACCTTCATCATGGCGCCCTTGAACGGGAACGTGAAGATGCGCTCGCGGTTGGGGTCGTTCTTGCGAAGGTTGAGGAACGCCGGGAACATCGGGATGTAGGTGAGCAGCAGGAAGACGACGGAGGTGCCAAAGAGCATCCAGAAGACACCGTTGGAGATGGCGTCGATGGGAACCAGCTGCAGGCACAGCACCAGGGAGGCAACGACGGCGTTGACCAGGTTGGCGCCGTTGGGCATATCGTCCTCAGAGACCATCGAGGCGAAGACCCTGGGCATGTTGCCGTGCTCGGCAGCGTAGCGAGCAACGGAGTTAACGCCGAAGGACCAAGCGGCCATGTTGGCGAACAGGGTGATCAGGAAGGCGATGCAGATGACCTTAAAGATCATGGAGTCGCCCACCATGGTCTGGACTGCGACAATCATGCCGTAGTCGGGGTCGATGGAATCGGCCGGCACAGCAGCGCCGATGCCGAAGCCGGCGAACAGGTAGATCACAGCGATGGACAGGCCACCGACGATGATAGCCTTGGGGATATCGCGAGCGGGATCGGCCATGTCGTCGGTCATGGTGCAGATGACCTCGAAGCCCATGAAGTTGAAGATGATGATCGACAGGTAGCCGAGAGCGTTGGTGTTGGTGAGCTCGGGCAGGAAGGTGGCGGCGGACATGTCGTTCGCAAACCCGTTCTCCATGGCATACCAGATGCCCAGGGCTCCGACGATAACCGCGACGGCGACCTTGATGATGGCGCCACCGTTGAGGACCCACTCGGAGTCGGACGCCTTGGAGCGGCCCATGAGGTAGACGACCCACACAAAGGCAAGATCGATACCCATCTTGGCGATCAAATTGAACTCGACGCCAAAGACCATGCCCAAAATGTCGGGGAACATAGTGGCCAGCGAGGCAATCCACAGCGGGTAGTTAACCCAGTAGTAGTACGAAATGCGGGCGCCCCATTTGTCGCCCAGGCCATCGCGTACCCAGTCGTAAATGCCGCCCTCGCCGTCATAGGTGGTACCGAGCTCGGCAACAACCATGCCATAAGGGAGCAGGAAGGTCAGGATCAGGAAGATCCACCAGAAGAACTGCTGGTTGCCAATGGCAGCAGCAGGAGCGGCGGCCTCGCAAACGAAGACGACGCAGATGATGGTCGAAATGACCGTCAAGAAGGAAAGCTTTTTCTTTCCGTCGCTCATGATGAGCTCCTTCGCTCAGTCTTGGACAGATCCGAGGCCCAAGGTACTAAGGCAATTGCTTAAGCCTCGGTGAGCGGGCGACAGGAGACGAGTATCCGCCGCCCGCAAACGTACTTTTAGCGGCCTTGAGGCTTAGAGCTGCTCGAGAGCCTTGAGAGCGGCGTGGAGCTCAGCCTTGGCGGAGTACTCGACACCCTCGTCGTTGAGCGGGGTGCGCTTGCCCAGGGCGGCAAGGAGAGCGCGGATGGAGTGCTTGCGGTTCTCGGCCTCAACCCAGCACAGGGAGCGCTCAGGGTCGTCCATGACCTCGTCGACGACCTCCTCGTTGCGGGTGGCCGGCAGGCAGTGCATGAACTTGGAGTTGGGGCCGGCAAAGTTCATCATGTCCATGGTGACCTGATACTTGGGATAGAACACGTCCATGTAATTCTCGCCCGAGACCTCCTCGTCGTACAGGCCATACCACACGTCGGTGTAGATGAAGTCGGCGCCCTTGATGCACTCGATGTCGTCGGAGATGACGATGGAGCCACCGGAGACCTTGCAGTTCTCCTCGGCGATGGCCATCATCTGCTTGCCGAACTCGGCGCGCTCCTCAACGGTGCCAACGTGCAGGCCGCCGTCGGGGACCTGGTGGCCCTTAGGTCCAAACTGGACAAACTTCATGCCGACCTTGGAGGCGATGAACATGAGGGAGACGCAGACCTGGGTGGCGTCACCGATGAAGGCCAGGGTGCAGTCCTCGATCTTCTTACCCTCGGGGAGGTTCTCGAGCATGGTCATGAGGTCGCCCATCTCCTGCGTGGGATGGTTGAACTCGGACATGCCATTGATGACGGGCACAGCGGAGCCCTCGGCGAGGCCGACGACGTCCTTGTGACGGTCAACGCGAGCCATCATGATGTCGAGCAGCGAGCCCATAACGCGAGCGGTGTCGCCCAGGGACTCGTGACCGCCGAGCTGGATGGTGCCAGGGCCATAGAACTGAGCATGGCCGCCGAGGTCGGTCATAGCGGTCTCGAAGGAAAGACGGGTGCGGGTGGAGACCTGCTGGAAGATCATGCCAAGGCTCTTGTTGCGGAGCAGGTGCGGATAATAACCGTCAACCTTGATGGCCTTCTTCATTGCCAGGCCAAGATCCTCGATAGCCAGGATCTGCTCTTTGGTGAAGTCATTGGTGTCGATGAAATCCTTAGGCAGTGCCATGTCAATTTCCTTTCCGCCGGTCTTGCCGACTATTACTATGAGACGCTCGAACATCACGCCTCGTGTTGACAAGACCATCATTCACCCGTATGCAATTTTTACCTAGTTTATTCGGGATTAAAGACCGTTCACGGAGTTACACCCCCTCTAATCCAATATAAACCCGCAGGTAGCGAGCTTGCAGGGGGTTTAGTATCTAGAACCGCGAACGGTATACGGCTATGCTGTAACTCGGCGCCTAATCCGCAATGGAACGAAGGGTTGAGACGTCTATATCCCACAAGATATACAGGACTCGACCATAGATAAATGAGATGGGACGGTGGCAGATGAACACTCTGATGTTCTTCTATACCCTAGCGATACTCGTGATCTGTATTGTGACGGCAGTGCTTTCGCTTGCCGCCTATGCCTCGTCTCGTCGACGGTTCTTTATCTATGGCAGCGGCGTTTTTATTTGCTATGCCATCGAGATGACCGAGATTTTCTTTTTTGAATACACGCTGCAAAACCAGAGTTTTCCGGCCAGCGACTATTACTCAATTACCATGCCTGCGTTGCGGACCCTTGTGGCGACCGCTTCACAAGCTTTTATCTGGCTCATTGCCATGGACTTGCTCGACAAACATTCAAAAAAGCAGTTTGTTATTCCCGTCGCAACGTTCTTCCTGAGCGAGCTGCTGATCATTGTCGCTGTCCCCTACGGCCCCATGCATCAATGGCTCTACTACACGATGCGTCAGGTATTCCTTGTATTTGTGGGGCTCTATATCTTTTGGACGGCGCATAAAAGCACGCAGGTCGAGCTTAAGGCGCGCGTCAACAATCAACGAAAGCACCTCATTATCGGCGCCATTCTGGTCGGGTGCATCGTTGCCGAGGACTTCTACAACATCTTGGTCGTCCCCATGAGCCTGGCACCCTCCTGGCTGCAGCTGTACCTATCCGAGCGCAACTTTAGCGAGAATATCTTTGCGTGCTACTTTGCGATCCTGCTGATTATCTATGCCTATCACGTGCTTTCGATTCGCATGCAGGAGGCACCCGAGGAAAAGAACGTCAGCGATCTTGATCGACACATCGAAGAGCAGATGCCCTTCTACCGCAACGCCTACAGGCTCTCCAACCGCGAGGCCGAGGTTTTGCGTCTGGTTGTGCTGGGCAAATCGAACCAAGAGATCGCCGACGAGCTATTCCTTGCCGTAGGCACCGTCAAGACCCACATCCACAACATCCTGGTCAAAACCGAGCAGCAAAACCGCACGACGTTGATCCTCCACTTCTGGAAGCGATAAAGTTATGCAGAAAAAACCACCACAAAGGGGACAGGCACCTTCGTGGTGGTTTTTGATTGTTTCGCCACGAAAGAATCACCCTGACGCCAGAACCACCACGAAGGTGCCTGTCCCCTTTGTGGTGGTTCTGGGTTGGACGAGCTACTCGCTGTAGCGGGTGGCGATGGCAGCCTGTACCATGCCGGCGCTCATGAGGTAGGTCACCAGGAAGTAACCACCATAGGCTGCCAGGAATATCGCACAGGTAAGGCCCACCGTGCCGCCGATGCTCATGTTGCCAAACGTGCTCACCAGCTCGATGATCACCTTGAGCGCCACAAAGGAGTGCGCCAGGCCCACTGCCAGCGGGAACAGGAAGAATACCGCTTGCTGTGCCATCACCGAATGGCGAATCTGGCGGTCGTCACAGCCGATCTGTGCCAGCACACGATAGCTGCGACTGCCGTCGGCCACATTGGAGAGCTGCTGGATCGACAGAATCGCCGCGCATGCAACGACCAATACAAAGCCGATGTAGATGGCTAGGTAGCTAATAAGACCGTTCATTTGCGCTGCTTGCGCGTACATCTCGGAGCGTGTGATGAAGATTCCCCACGATCCCGGCTCCTTGCCGTCAACGAGCAGATTGTCCAGCACAGTGTATTTAATACTCTCGTCTGCCTCGGTCGTATCCATCCCCTGTTTGTAGTTAACGAGCAGGCTACTGGAATACGGCTGCAGATTGAGTTGGGACAACAGCTCGTCGGCAACGACGACGGTACCCACGTTACTGCCCATCGCCGAGTTGGCGATGGCCGCCGTGTCCTCGTCCGACTTATCGGTTGCGGGCTTGAGCGTATGCCCGCCCAAGGTAAGGGCATGGCCGCCAGCCATATACTTGGTGTACAGGTCGACCAGCTCACCGCCCATATCACACGTAAGCAAGTACTGGTCGCGGCCAATGTTCACCGGCTCCTCGCCCATCATCTGGCGCAATTTGTTGTACTGACTTGCCGGCGTCACAGACAGGCCTGTCATGTCGGCGTTGCTGCCCTCGAACGCCTTGGGGAGCTTTTCGCCCATGGTCTTGCACATCTCACTTGGGATCACCGAAGGATTCGAGCCGCCAAGCGGGTAACTCAGATACGAATCGATCTGCACATGCTCACCGGCAACATCGGCGATATTGACCTTCTTGCCGGTCTCGTCGTTGTTGTCCGCCGACTTGTCCTTACGATCGCCGTGCCATGGATCGCCGTGCCATGCGGAGTACAAATCGACCGTACTATCGGCCAGCACCATGCGATCGGCCTCAGACGGATTGACGTACTCTTTGTAGTAGTCGAGCGTATCGGGCGTGTAATAGACATACGTCTGCGACATGTCGGCCGGATTATAGCGCTCCAGGTTCTCGTTCATCACGCTGGCAATCGACATACCGCAAGTCACAGAAGTAATGGCAGGGAACAGAATCATCGCGATGACGCCCATCGAAAAGCACACCGTGTTGACCTTGGCCGCAAGCTGGCGCACGGTAAACATGTTGAGACCGCGCCAATACACGCCGCGCAGGCTCTGCAGCAGCTTGATGAGCATGCCCGAGAGTCCCCAGAACAGGGCAAAGGTGCCCACGGTAACCATAGCGGTCGTAATACCAAACTGGTTCATGGCCTCTTGCAGCTTGCTGTCCGTCGCGGTTAGCGGGAACCCATCACGTAGCAGACGGTAATAGGCCACGCCCACCAGCACCACGCCCACGGCAAAGATGGCAATCGCGAGCCAGGGGTTACGTGTCTTGATGGTCTCGTTGCGACGCTCGGCACCCATAAGCTCGATGAGTTTGGTACGACGCACGGCGCGGAGGTTCAGCAGTAGCGTGAGCACAAACATTACGAGCATGCAGGCAAGGGTCAGATTGAACGCATGCATCGAGAAAAAGAAGTGGAAATTGGCGATCTGCGTCTTAAAGAGCGAGGCCGTAAAGAACGTCATGAGCTGGGAGAGTCCCACACCCAGCACAATGCCGGCGACAAAGGCCACCACCGAGACAATCACCGTCTCGAGCGCCATGATCGTGGCGACGCGCCCGCGCCCCATGCCGAGCACCTGGTACAGGCCAAACTCCTTTTTGCGGCGTTTCATGATGAAGTTATTGGCGTACACCATCAAAAAGGCCATGACACCGGCCAAAAAGTACGTCAGGTCGCCGAGCATACTGCCCATAACCTGCGCCAAGCCCTCTTCATCAATTCCGGCGATGTCGACCTGCATCGAGATGGTGTTAAAGGCATAGAAGACCGTGACGCCCAGGGTGAGCGTCAAAAGGTAGACGAGGTAGTCGCGGCCGGCGCGGCGGACGTTGCCCCAAGCGAGTTTACAGAGCATCGGAGCCCTCACCGCCCATCATGGCAACGACCTCCATAATGCGGTCGAAGAACTCGCGGCGGTCGGTGTCGCCGCGGCGCAGCTCGGTGAAGATCTTGCCGTCGCGGATAAACAGCACACGGCTCGTGTAGCTGGCGGCAAAGCTATCGTGCGTAACCATGAGCACCGTGGCGCGCAGGCGGCGGTTGAGCGCCTCCAGGCTCTCGAGCAGCAGGCGGGCGCTCTTGGAGTCGAGGGCGCCGGTGGGCTCGTCGGCCATGATCATCGTGGGGTCGGTGACGAGCGCGCGGCAGGCGGCAACGCGCTGCTGCTGGCCGCCGGACATCTGGTAGGGGTACTTGTCGAGCACTTGGCTGATGGACAGGCGCGCAGCCACATCCTGCACGCGGATCGAGATCTCCGCCGAGTTCATACGGGCGATGGTGAGCGGCAAGGCGATGTTCTCGCGCGCCGTGAGCGTATCGAGCAGGTTGGAGTCCTGGAAGATAAAGCCAAGCTCCTCGCGGCGGAACTGCGAAAGCTTGGCCTGCTTCATGCGCGTCACGTCCTGGCCGTTGATGCGGATGGTGCCACTCGTGGCGCTATCGATGGTCGACACGCAGTTGAGCAGCGTCGACTTGCCCGAGCCCGAGGCGCCCATGATGCCGACGAATTCGCCACGGTTGACGGTAAAGCTGACGTCGTTGAGCGCGCGGGTCACGTTGCCCAGCGCTCCATATACCTTTTCGAGATGCGCGACCTCCAGTACCGGGGTTGCCGTTTGCGTGGTTTGCATACCGAGTCCTTTCTTGCGATTAGTCTACGGCATCTATAGTCGCAAGAAGCCGAGTCGGCTACCATCGATATGGCTTACGCTTGCCTTACCGTTGCGTAAGGTAAGGGTAGTCTTTTTGGGACGGGGCTTTTTTAGCTGCCCCATCCGAAGCTTTTGAGGCATGAGGGCGCATTTGACATAGGGCAGCTAAAAAAGCCCCGTCCCAAAAAGACTACCCCGTCATGTAATGATGTTGAGAGAGGACTCCTGTTGAAGACTGTTCATGTTGCCGCTGGGATCATTCGCAAGGATGGATCTGACGAGCTACTTGCTGTGCAGCGCGGCTACGGCGACATGCAGGGACTTTGGGAGTTCCCGGGTGGTAAGCTCATGCGCGGCGAGACACCTGAAGACGCCGTGCGCCGCGAGCTCATGGAAGAGCTGCAGGTCAAAGTCACCAACCTGCGTGACTTCTACACCGTTGAGTATGACTACCCAGATTTCCACCTCTCAATGGAGTGCTACTACTGCTCGCTCGCCGATGAATCCGATGAGCCTCAGAAGCACGACCGCCAGCTCGATATCCGCTGGATTCCGCGCACCTCGCTTGCCACGGTGGAATGGATGCCCGCCGACAAGGGGCTCATTGATGCCCTGATTGAGCTGAAGGAAGATCGGCTTAAGGCTAACGGCACCGCTAACGACGGCGATGCCACCGCGGCCGACGAGCCTGCCACCAAGCCTAAGCGCCGCAGCAAAAAGCGTCCCAAGCCCGGCCTGCTGGACGGCATCGACACCTCGGACCTTTCTGCCGACGAGCGTGAGCTCGTGCGCCGTCGTGCCGCTATAAAAAAGTCCATGAAAGGCAACAAGCGCGCCAACACCAAGCCCGAGCTGCTCGTACGTCAGCGCCTGCGGGCAGCAGGCCTCACGGGTTATCGCCTGGAATGGAAGGTGCCCGGCAAGCCGGATATCGCCTTCCCCGGGCGCAAGATCGCCATCTTCGTCAACGGTTGTTTTTGGCATCGTTGTCCCAAGTGTAATCCCAGTCAGCCCAAGCGTAACGTTGAATTTTGGGAGGCAAAGTTTCGCCGCAACGTCGAGCGCGACCGCGCTGCCGTGGCAGCACTCACTCAAATGGGCTGGACGTCCATAACCATCTGGGAATGCGATCTCAAAAAAGACCGCATCGACGCCACGATGGAAAAGGTCATCGAGCGGGTGCGCGCCGCAGAGCCGCAGCGCTAGGAACGAGCCGTCCACACACCCCACACAGGCGAGCCACATCCACGTCACAAACCTTAGAAAGCCCTTAAGCCCAAAACCTTTCAAGAGTGTTACTAGATACCTCTGACCTGCGGTTTCATTGTTATATCAAACCTGGTTAAGCCTTTCTTTAGCGCTTCCTTATCTGCGCTCGCGGCATAATGTAGCCAGCGCGCGGGGCCTAGCAGCAAACCCCGAGCGCATTCTTTTGGTGGATATCGAGGAGGCCGCAAAAGCATGCATTCTTCCAATGACGCAGCACAGCAGCCATCCCTAAAACATGCAAACCTATTCTCCTTCCCCCCGACACAGAGAAACAGCCTCCTCGACTCCTCCACCACAAAAGCCAAACGCTCAACCGACCAAAGCCTCAACTTGCAGACGTCGTTCGAAAAGCTCCAAGCATCCCTAGACAAAACCTTCCCCAACCAAGCCCGGGCATACTAGCCCCCCATCAACAAAGTAGCCCAAACGCCCCACCCTTCCAGCCATAACGCCACAAGGGCGACGACCTCGAGTAAGTCAACCTGGGAGGGACGAGGGCTTAGCTCCCCAATCTTTCCGCAGGGGGCAAAAAGCCTCGCCGCACGAAGTGCGCAGCGAGGCTTTTTGCATGCCCGAGGACGATTGGGGAACTAAGCCCTCGTCCCTCCCCGAGATAAGTAGCGAGTCGGAGTACCCTTGCTGTTACTCTGCTTTGCCCACAGAGTTGAGGTTGGTCATGCGAATCTTAACCAGCTCGGTGATCTCACGCATGCCCTCCTTGGCCGGCTTCTTAGGATCGAAGCAGGCGGGGTTCTCGGCCATGTAGGCCATGAAGCCCTTGGTGTAGGCCTGACGCAGCTCGGTAGCGTAGTTAACCTTGCAGATGCCGTTCTTCACAGCCTCGGCAACCTGCTCATCGGGCACACCGGAGGTGCCATGCAGAACCAGCGGCACGTCGACGGCGTCGCGGATGGCCTTGACCACGGACTGCTCGATGTGCGGATCGCTCGTGTACACGCCGTGGCTGGTGCCAACACCAATAGCGAGGGAGGTGCAGCCAGTGCGCTCGACGAACTCCTTGGCCTCGGCCGGATCGGTGTAGGGGCTCTCACCCTCAACCGCGGGGCCGTCGTCCTCCTTGCCGCCAACCTTGCCAAGCTCAGCCTCGACGGGCACGCCCATAGCGCGGCCAGCGTCGGCGACGGACTTGGTCAGGGCAATGTTGTCCTCGAAGGACTCGTGCGAACCGTCGATCATGACGGAGGTGTAGCCCGTGCGGAAAGCCTGCATGCAGCGGTCATAGCCATCGCCGTGATCGAGGTGCAGGGCAACGGGCACAGAAGCGCGCTCGGCGGCTGCCTTGACCATGCCGTAGAAGTAGTCCAGACCAGCGGTCTTGATGGTGCCCGGGGTGGTCTGCATGATGACGGGGGACTTGGTCTCCTCGGCAGCGGCCAGAACGGCCATAACAAACTCGAGGTTCTCGACGTTGAACGCGCCGACGGCGTAGTGGCCGGCCTGAGCGTCCTTGAGCATCTTTTCGGTGGTAACAAGTGCCATGAGCGTTTGCTCCTCTCCCTCGCCCGCATCTGGACATCGGGCGTACGTGTCCGCAAGGCGTTTTACCTTGCGTTTTGCTGCCCCCATTGTATGGAAATCGTTCGTGTTACATGTATGAGATATCACCGGAACGCAGGTCAGGACACCCGTTTTTGAAAAGCAAACGGAAGGGATTCGGACCAAATTTCTCTATCCGACACTGAAGTTTTCACGCGAATCGTCTTTCTTTTATAGAAAAGATAAGTAATCGAAAGGTGTTTTCTTACTAAAAAAGAAAATGAACGAAAATGGACTCAACACAATTCCTGCAAATTTCAGACGCGGATGGAGCAGCTATGGCCCACGTAACAACTCGAGCATTCGCCGACGAGCGACGCGCCGCCATTATGGAAATGCTCGAGCATAACGCCTCCGTTCAGGTGGCAGACATCGCCCAAACCTTTGGCGTATCCTCCGTCACCGCCCGCGCCGACCTGGACGCGCTCGCCGAATCCGGCAAGCTGCGTCGCACGCATGGCGGCGCCGTGTCGCTCCACAAACGCCTAACTGTCTCCACGCAAGATCGCCGCATAAACATCAATGTCGCCGCCAAGCAGGCTATCGCACAAAGTGCCATTGAACTCGTCGGCAACGGTGACACCCTGCTCGTCGACTCGGGCACCACGGCACTCGAGTTTGTCCGGCTCCTCGATCAGCGCGACGGCATCACCGTCATCACGGCCGACATCACCATTGCCGATTACATCGACGAAAGCATGCCCTCGGTTGATGTCGTCATGCTGGGAGGGGCACTGCGCAAAGGCCATCGCTATCTATATGGCCCGCTCACCATGCAGACACTTCAAACGGTTCACGCAGACCTTGCCGTCATATGCCCCGGCGCCTTTGTCCCCCGCTGCGGCTTTACGACTGACTTTCCTCAGATGGCCGAGACCAAAACGGCCATGATTGCCGCAGCCCGTCAAAGCGCCGCCCTCATGGACGCCAGCAAGGTCAACGGACGCGGCATGTATCGCTTTGCCGAACTGACCGATGTCGACACCGTCGTGATGGATTGCGACCCCGACCATGCCGTTGCCACCTCAATCGCCGAGATTGCCGATGACGAACGCCCGAACCTCATCATCACCAGCGCATAAACAAAAACCACCACAAAGGTGCCTGTCCCCTTTGTGGTGGTTTGAGCGTTAAAAGCGAAATATCGCTATTTGGAAAGCTCGTCGGCGAGGGCTTCGATCTGGGCGCGCGAGGCGTCGTTGAGCGAACCCAGCACGGTCACCTTGTTCTGCGTCAGGGTGATGTCCTTCATGCCCTCGAGCTCCTTGGTCATAACCTTGGCAGCAGCGGGCGCCCAAGAGCCGGCCTCGACAAGCGCCACCGTGCGGTTCTGGTAGGCATGCTCGGCGAGCGTGTGGATGAAGGTGCTCATAAACGGGAAGATCTCGCCCTGATAGGTGATGGAAGCGAGTACCAGACGGTCATAGCGGAACGCATCCTCAACGGCCTCGGCCATGTCGTCGCGAGCCAGATCAAAGACGGAAACCTTCTGGCCGCGAGCCTCAAGCGCGGATGCGAGTTCCTCAACGGCGACCTTCAGATGGCCGTACACGCTCGCGTAGGCAATCGTGATGCCGTCGTCCTCGGGCTGATAGCTCGACCAGGTGTTGTAGGTGTCGAGGTAATAACCCAGGTTCTCGGTCAGCACGGGGCCGTGAAGCGGGCAGATAATCTGAATGTCCAGATCGGCGGCCTTCTTGAGCACGGCCTGCACAAACTTGCCGAACTTTCCCACGATGCCAAAGTAGTAACGGCGCGCCTCGCAGGCCCAGCCCTCAGGATCCTCGATGTCGTTGGCGCCAAACTTGCCAAAGCCGTCGGCACTAAAGAGCACCTTGTCGGTGGCCTCGTAGGAGAAGAGCACCTCGGGCCAGTGAACGTTGGGGGCGCCAACAAACGTTAGGCTGTGGCCGCCCAGGTCGAGCACATCGCCCTCTTTGACGACCATCTTGCGCTCGGGGAAATCGGTGCCAAAGAAGTTGACCATCATGCGGAAGGCGCCCATGCTTGCCACGATCTGTGCCTGGGGATAGCGCTCCATAAAGGCGGCAATGCCGGCGGAGTGATCGGGCTCCATATGATGGACGACCAGGTAGTCGGGCGTACGGCCATCGAGCTCGGCCTCGAGGTTGCCGAGCCACTCGTCGACAAAGCCAGCGTCGACCGAATCGGCGACAGCGATCTTTTCGCCCAAGATAACGTAGCTGTTGTATGCCATACCGTTCTCGGACACGTCGTACTGGCCCTCGAACAGGTCGATGTCGTGGTCGTCGACGCCGATGTAGCGGATATCCTTGGTGATCTCCATCAGGCAAAACCTCCTAGATAGACAAAAGAACCCGTCTATCATAGCACTCGGCTGCATCCCAACAGCCATCTGCCGGCATCCTTATCGATTGTTATTGATGTTCAACATATCACCGTTGACCTGCGGAAACTATGCGCGCGGTGCCGCCGTACTATGTCGAACGATAAGCTGGCCGGGAATACGAATGGCAACGGTTTTGCCCGCCGTACCCGCCTCGGGAACCGCATGCTCAAACACCTCTCGTCCGCGCTGATGCAAGTCGAATCGAACGGTCGTGAGCTCGTTATGCGCGACAAAGTCGTCGAGTGAGTCATCGACGCCCACCACGCTCACGTCCTCGGGCACGCTCAAGCCGCTATCGCGCAGCGCGGCGATGGCGCCGTTTGCCATCTGGTCGTTTGCCGCGTAAATCGCCGTCATGGTGCGGTCGTGCTCGGCCAGGTACCTGCCGGCCTCGTAACCGCTGTTGGCAGACCAGTCACCCTCGAGCGGCTCTACCGGCTCGATGTGTTTACGCTCGAGTGCATCCTGCCAGCCGGCGCGACGAAACTGTTCGTCGACTGAGAACGACGGGCCACCAATATAGCGAATCTGCTCGTGCCCCAGCTCAAACAGGTGATCCATGAGCAGCAGCGAGCAGCCGTAATGGTCGGAATCGACCGTGGTCACGCGCGGATGTGCGTACATGGTAACGATGACCGTGCCGATACCCGGCAGTGGATCAAACGTCTCAAAATCGGGCGCCATACGACTCATGCCGATGATGATGCCGTCCACCGGCAATGCGGCCATACGACGCGTGGCCTCGGCAAGCGAAAACTCCTCGGTCTTGGACATCTCGACCAGCGTGATGGCGCAACCGCGCTCACGGGCCGCACTGGCAATGCCGTCGATCATCGTCAGGTTACCGAACTTGGTGACATCGTTGACGCACAGACCGACCGAATGGTAGCGGCCGTCGCGCAGCGAGCGACCGGCATAACTCGGACGAAAGCCGAGCTCTTGCATGGCGGCCTGCACGCGCTGGCGCGTCTGTTCGTTAACGTTGGGCAAGCCGTTGGCGACGCGCGAAACCGTCTGCTGCGAAACGCCAGCAGCGCGGGCGACGTCGGCCATGGAGACCGGACGCGTACCTGTATCGTTGGACGGGCGCCTTGCCACAGGATCACCTTCACCCTTGCGAGATCTGAATAGCGTGAATGCCGGCCCGGGCAGAAACACACCCCGCGCCGAAGCCCGCTATCGTCGGACGCATGCTAACGTACTCTACTTTTTCAATCCGCAACTCTTCTGCTCTATAAGTCCATACGGCAATACCGTTCACGGCTGAATTTCTACCGATTACCAGATTCTCAAAAAGTGATAAGCGTTGTGTTATGAGTACGTTAACATAGCCCGTAACGTGCGACATCGTAGATGCTGAATTTACGCCGCTTCAGATTGTTAACGTACTCACTACGACGCAAAGCTCGTCAGTATGCACCAAGGAAAGGACCCTTATGACCGCTCCCGACGAAAAGACACTCGCCACGCTCACCAAGCTGTTCGAGGATGAGTTTGGCCCCATCGGCGATCGCCAGGTGCTCTATGTGCACGCGCCCGGCCGCTCCGAGATCAGCGGCAACCACACCGACCACGAAGGCGGCCACGTTATCGCCGGCTCGCTCGATGTCGCCGTCGACGGCATCGCCGTGGCAACCGATTCCAACAAGGTCCGCGTTGCCGACGAGGGCTATCCCACGTTTGAGATCGCGCTCGACACGCTAGACGTTCAGGAGTCCGAAAAGGGCACGTCCGCGAGCCTCGTCCGCGGCATGGCCCACGAAATCGCTGCTCTGGGCGTTGAGCCCCAGGGCTTCGACCTCGCCTTCACCTGCTCCGTCCCCTCGGGCGGCGGTCTTTCGAGCTCCGCTGCTGTCGAGGCGGCATACGGTCGTGCCATGGAGACGCTCTGGGGAGCGCCCGCCATCGAGCCCGTCGCGCTCGCCCAGATGAGCCAGCGCACCGAGAACAATTACTACGGTAAGCCCTGCGGTCTTATGGACCAGGCCGCCGTGTGCTTGGGCGGCCTTGCCTACATGGACTTTGAGGATCAGGCTCAGCCTAAGACCCAGAAGCTCGAACTCAACTTTGAGGATCACGGCTATGCGCTCGTGCTCGTTAAGGTCGGTGCCGACCACGTGGCCGCCACCGACGACTACGCCGCCGTTCCGCGCGAGATGCAAGACGTCGCCGCCGAGTTTGGCAAGGCACGCCTGTGCGAGGTAAACGTTGCCGATTTTGACGCCAAGCTCCCCGAGCTGCGCGCCAAGCTGGGCGACCGTGCCTGCCTGCGCGCCGTTCACTACTGGTACGAAAACGGCCTGGTCGATAAGCGTTGGGCGGCCCTTAACGCCGGCGACATCGACCAGTTCCTGGTCCTGACGCGCGAGTCCGGCGCCAGCTCTGCCATGTACCTGCAGAATGTCGTTGCCAAGCTGGGGTCTGAGCAGCCTTCCATGTATGCCCTGGCGCTGGCCGAGCACGTGCTCGACGGCCGCGGCGCCGTTCGCATTCACGGTGGCGGCTTTGGTGGCACCATCCAGGCCTTCGTGCCGCTCGACCTGGTCGACACCTTCATTGCCAAGATGAACGGCTGGCTGGGCGAGGGCTCTGCCCGCCACTACGCAATTTCTGACAAGGGGGCTTACGCGGCATGGCTGTAATGACCGACGTGCGCGAGGCCGCGCAGAACCTGATCGAGTACGCTATCCACCGGTCGATGATCGGCCAGGACGATCGCATCTGGGCATACAACACCATTTTGGAGTGCATCGGCGCCACGGGCCCGGCGCTCGATATGACCTGGGCGCTCCAGGCTGAGAAACTCTCGCTCTTGCACCCCGATACCCTGCCCGACTTTGACCTGGAGGGCACGCTCGCCGCGCTTGCCGAGGCCGCCGTTGCCAACGGTGCTGCCGAGGACACGGCATCGGGGCGCGACCGCATCGCCATGCGCATCATGGGTATGCTCATGCCGAGGCCTTCGGTTGTAAACGAGGAGTTCAACGGCCGCATGGGCGTCAACGAGCCCCGCGCCGCGACCGACTGGTTCTACGGCCTGTGCTGCGACGCCGGCTACGTGCGCCGTGCCGCCATCGCGCGCAACATCAAATGGAGCACCCCCACCAACTGGGGCGATCTCGAGATAACCATCAACCTGTCCAAGCCTGAGAAGGACCCGCGCGATATCGCCGCGGCAGGTGCCGCCAAGAACACGGGCGAAAAGTATCCCGCCTGCCAGCTCTGCATCGAAAACGAGGGCTACCCCGGACGCTCCGCCGCAGCCGACGGCGGCGCTCATCCTGCACGCCAGAACCTGCGCATTATCCCCATCTCGCTCAATGGCGATCGCTGGGGCTTCCAGTACAGCCCGTACGCGTACTTTAACGAGCACTGCATTGCCATGAGCTCCGAGCATCGCCCGATGCACGTTGATCGCAAGGGCCTGACGTGCCTGCTCGACTTTGTGGACCTGTTCCCGCACTACTTTATTGGCTCCAACGCCGACCTGCCCATCGTGGGCGGCTCGATTCTGTCGCACGACCACTTCCAGGGCGGCGCGCACGAGTTCCCCATGATGCATGCCACCGAGGTCTCACAGTTTAGCGTGCCCGGCTTTGACAGCGTTACGGGTGCTGTGCTGCAGTGGCCGCTTTCGGTGCTTCGCCTGCGCTCGCATGACCGCGCTCAGCTGCTCGACGCTGCCGAGAAGATTATCCTCGCCTGGCGCGAGTGGACCGATGAGTCTGTGGGCGTCATCGCGCACACAGCCGATGGCATGGCGCACAACACAGTGACACCCGTCATCCGCCGCGTCGACTCCCGCGGCAATGCCGGCGGCAAAATCTACGAGGCCTACCTGGCGCTTCGCTGCAACATCACGACCGACGAGCATCCGTTGGGCGTGTTCCACCCGCATGCCGAGTATCACCACATTAAGAAGGAGAACATCGGCCTGATCGAGGTTATGGGTCTCGCCATTCTTCCGCCGCGCCTGGTTCCCGAGCTCGGTGCTGTCCGCGAGCACCTGCTGGCGGCCAAGGCCGATGCCAGCTACGACCTTGCCGGCGCGCTCGAGGGCGATAGTCTTTGCCGCAGCCACGCCGCATGGGCCGAGGATGTCTATGCCCGCCGCGCCGACGAGCTTACGGCGGACAACGCCATCGATATCCTGCACGAGGAGGTCGGCGTGGTGTTTGGCCACGTGCTCGACAACGCCGGCGTATTTAAATGGGATGAAGCCGGCCGCGCCGCCCAGCAGCGCTTTATCGACTCACTGTAATGATCCCTTTCGGACGAAGGAAAACGGATCATTTCGTCTTCAAGACAATGGCGCCCGCCGGCAACACCGCCGGCGGGCGCCATTTTTGCGTGTAGTCATTGGGGACGCTCTTAAACGACTAGTCAAACAAGAACGTCCCCAACGACTAATGACTCGAGCGTGGAAAATCTCCCACTTTGAGCTCGTATGGGCACCAAAAGCAGGAGATTATCCACGCTCATTCTATTAGGAGTCGCAACCGCTACAACTCTACGACCTCAACGCTGTTGTAGACCTCGTCCCAGCGGTCCATGACCAGGTGGCCGGTCTTGGGATCCATGGCGTTGAGCTTGCCGCAGGTATTGGCGGTCTTGAGCACCGTGACGTCGTCGGCACCAGCAGCAATGGCATGCGCAAAGCCGGCGATGGTCGAGTCGCCGGAACCCGTCGCGTTCACAGCCGCAATCGCGGGCGTCTTGGCGCGGAACGCGCGGCCCTCATGGAAGCCCACCGAACCGGCAGCGCCCATCGAAACGACAACCCAGGGGATACCGGCAAAACGGTCATCGGCGGCAAGCGCCTCGCGCAGAGCATCGACATCATCGGTCGTGAAGGACGTGCTCAGCAGACCGTTGATCTCGGTCAGATTGGGCTTCACAAGCTCGGGCTTAGCGTCGGACTCCAGCGCGGCCTCCAGCGATGCACCCGAGGTATCGAGCAGCACCTTGGCGCCCGCCTCCTCGGCGATCTTGACGAGCTTGGCATAGTAGCCAGCATCGACGCCACGCGGCAGCGAGCCCGAAAGCGTCACAACGTCCGCCTTCGCTGCAAGCTCGGCAAACTTGGCCGTAAAGGCCTCGAGCTCGGCCGGGGCGATCTGCGGGCCGCTCTCCAGCAGCTCGGTCTGATTGCCCTCGTGCAGAATATTCAAGCAAATGCGCGTCTCACCGGCGATGGGCACAAAGTCGTTCTTGACGCCGTCGGCATCCATAAGCTCGGCCATATAGGCACCCATGTGGCCGCCGAGCAGACCGGTCGCGAGCACATCGTCGCCCAACTGCAGCAGCACACGGCTCACGTTGAGGCCCTTGCCGCCAGCGGTCTTTTCGGGCGTCACACGGTTAACATCGTCGATGATCAGCTTGTCGAGCTGATAGCGCGTATCAATCGACGGGTTCATGGTAACGGTCAGAATCATGTTGAACTCCTGTTCCGGGGCGGCATGACCCACCCCAAACATACGATAACTCGTTAAAGGATCTCGATCTCAAAGCCGCGGGTAACAGTCTCCCCCGGCTTGGCCACCAGGCAGCCACGCTTGTGCTCCAGGATATCGTCCTCGTCGGAGCAGGTGGACAGACCACCCCACGGTTCAACAGCCACAAAGTCGCCCTCTGGCTTGCTCCACACAATCAGGAACGACATATCGGGGAACGTCAGGCGCACGCCCTTGTCCTCGGTTTTCTTGGTCAGCGTAACCACGCGGCTCTCGAGCACGTCGAAGATGGTCTCCGCGAAGTCAAAGAGTTCATGGGTAAGCGGCAGGTTCTGGCCGATCATGGGGTTCTTGCTGCGATGCTCAACATCAATCAGGCCCGTCGAGGGAACGGCAGTACAGAGCTCGGTGGCCTCACGCTGTTCAAAACGAAGCTCGTAGTCGTCATAGGACTCGCCCTCGTCGAGCGGACACTTAAAGCCGGGGTGACCGCCCACAAAGAACGGCATGTCCTCGGTGCCCTCATTGGTCACCTCGTACGACACGGCCACCTTTTCCGAATCAATCGTGTAACGAGCAACGATCTTAAACGGATACGGGTACTGCTCGAGCAACTCGGCATGGTCGGTAGAGCTTAGGCTCAGCGCAACCATGTTGTCGCTCTGTTCCTCGAGCTTCCACTCCTGTTTGCGCGCAAAGCCGTGGCGGGCGAGGTTTACCTCGCGGCCACCCATGGTCGTTGCGTGACCGTCACGAAGGCCACCGCAGATCGGGAAGCAAATGGGTGCCTGGCCCGACCAGACCGCCGGGTCACCCCGCCACAGGTACTCACGGCCGTTTGCCGCAATAGAAGTGAACGACCCGCCCGCCGTGCTCAACGCCACACGAATCAAGCCGTTATCAAGAACAAACTCCATAGGAGCCTTCCCTTTCGTACGACAGCCCGCCAAGTCAATAGGGCTGATAGAAAACCGGCCCGCGCCCCCTCACAGAAACGCGAGCCGTCAACGGACTAGTAAATTACGCCGGATACCCGCTAGTCATGGTATTCGCCACGGTCCCACTTCTCGAGGAACTCGTCAAAGAAGTGCGGGTCGGCCTGAGCCTCGGCGTCGGCCTTATTGCAGGCATCGATCTTGGCAATCAGGGCATCGTGCTCGGGAGTCTTGTCGTAGGGCTCCTCCAGGAAAGCAAGCATGATATCGGCCATCAGGAACTCGCCGGTGATCTTGCCGCCAAAGCCCACGATGTTGGCGTTGAGCTCACGACGGGCATACAGGGCAGAGGTCATGTCGCGAACCAGGGCGCAGCGGGCGCCGGGAACCTTGTTGACGGCGTTGGTGATACCGATGCCGGTGCCGCACAGGGCCACGCCAAAGTCGGCCTTGCCGCTGGCAACAGCCTCGCCCACGGCCTTACCGTAGATGGGATAGTGCGTACGGGAGTGGCTGTAGGTGCCGCAGTCGAGCACCTTGTAGCCAGCCTGCTCCAGGCGGTCGGCCAGATAGATCTTCTCGTCCGTAACGATATGGTCGCAACCGATTGCGATGGTCTTCTTCATCAGAACGTCCTTTCGTCTGAATTCACAAGTTGAGGTAGAAGTTCGAGTTCTCGGTGGCTCTCGTTAGGCCATCTTGTTGAGCATGTCGACACGGATCTGGTGACGGCCGCCGGCGTACTGGGCGCGCAGGAACTCGCGGGCGATCTTCTTGGCGACCTCGGTGCCCACGACGCCCGGGCCCATGGTGACCATGCGCGAGCCGTTGTGCTCGCGGGTCATGTAAGCGGAACGCTCGTCGGAAATGTTGGCGACGACCATGCCCTTGATCTTGACGGCAGCCATATAGGAGCCGACGCCGTACTTATCGAATGCGAAGCCCTGGGAATCCTTGTGCTCCAGCAGGTCCTTGGCAACGGCGGTCGCGGAATCGACAAGGTCCGCGGCAGGGGTCTCGGAATAGTCGACGACTTCGTGACCGTCGGCGATGAGCATCTCCTTGATGGACTCCTTCATCGACATACCGTCGGCATCGGAAGCGATTACAACCCTCATGACATCCTCCTTGAGAGATACGCAGATGCGTAGTTTCTGTTTGGAAGTGTTGAATCGCGTTCAGGTCCGGGCATCTGAATGTGCGGTTCTTCACTGTTCATGTTTATTTGAACACATTCGAACATTAACTGCAACAACTATTTGTTTATCTTTGTTCTTTTTTGAACAAATACCATTCACGGGTGATTGCTGACCGTTTGGGTCTGGCGCGGACGTAGCGACCATGTGTCCAACAAACAAAAGGGCGGCCGAGAACGTGTCTCGGCCGCCCTTCGGCAGTATGCCCCGGTTTATACAGCTGTTTTAGCTACACGGACTGCCCACCCTTCTTGGCATGCTTGGACGGAGCGCTCAGAAAGCGCCCCGTTAAGTAGTTCGCCGGACCGGAAATATCGATCCCCAGCAGCGTGTGCCCCAACCACAGAAACGCCGCGAGCACCAGCAACGGAATAACACACGAGGTCACGATCATCACGATAACGCCTTCGATCAGATCAGTCACCTGCTGCACAATCTCATCGGTCATCTGCTTGGCGCCGCTGGTCACCGATGTGACAAGACCCGAGGCACCGTCGGCAAGCTGCTCAAGCACGTTCTTGGGCTCTGTGGACTCGGTCTTTTTCTTGCTTGCTTTGGAATTGTCGCTATCCGCCACGTCTGCAGCGTCGGCCGCCTTTTGCTCGGCCGCCTCGATGCTCACTCGATACGTTTCGTCGACCCTTTGCGATACCCACACGCTTGCAGGCACCAACGCCATGCCGATCATGGCGACTACCAGCACGCGGGTCGCCACGCGGCGCAGGACGGCACTCGTGCTCCAGCGTCCGTGAATGCCAAGCGAGACCGCAAAGAGCACCAGAGCAAACGGGATCAGGATGCCCAGGCCCACCGACCACAAGATGGTCAGCAGATATTTCTCGAGGTAGAGCACGGCAAGCACAATGCCCAAGTTGCCCGAAAGCTGGGCGAGCTGCTCGGCGACCGGCGTTCCCGTATCGCCCGGCAGCGCCGTAATGCCCGCAGACAGCGCCACGCACGAGGTCGTGAGCGCCAAAACGTTGCCCTTCTTTTGATCGATAACCTCGATGGTGGAGTCCCAAGTTTTGGTATCGGCGAAATGCGGACGAGCTACAAAGCCCAACAGCAGCGCCAGTACCACGAGCGCAACGATAAAGCCAATCTGCAGCTTTTTGTTTGCGCACACGACATCGGACAGGCTGGGCTGCAGCTCGGTTACTGTCGTGTGCTCGGTTATCTGGACAGAACGCCCATGAGCTACCTCGTGCGCGTCTCTTTTTTGTATTGACCCGTTATCCGGCATTTGGATACCTCCTCAGTCCGGCCTGTATTGCGGATGGAAGTATACCCACCCAGCGAAAAACCGAACGGAAGGGCGGCAGAGCACCCCAAGACTGTCCCCAACGACTAGTCGTTTAAGAACGTCCCCAATGACTAAAGGAGTGGCCCAAACTGCCGGCAGATAGGGAACGTCCCCAACTGCCGGATGCCGCAACTTGGAGGAGGACGGAAAAAGCCCTGTCGCGGGTTTGCGGCAGAGCTTTTGGAAGGGGACTTGATTGTGAGGACTCGTTAGGCGAGCTTGGCCTCGAGCTCGGCGATGCGCTTGTAGGCATCGATGGTAAAGCGGGCCTGCTTCTCCAGAATCATGGTGGTCATGAGGGTGTCCTGGGCGTGAGCCATGATGAAGGTCATCTCCATCTCGCCGCCGCCGGCCTCCTGCGACAGTAGCTTGGTCTGCGTGTCGTGAGCGCCGATGAGTGCATCGCTGGCATCCTTGTGCAGCTGCTCGGCCTTCTCAAAATCACCCTCGCGAGCAGCATCGAGCGCTGCAAGCAGATCGGTCTGGGCGTCACCTGCGTATGCGACAATCTCGAATCCAACCATCGAGATTTCTTCTTTGGTTGCCATATTGCGTTCCTTTCACATATGAACCAATGGAGAGCATCGCGTCCGGGCATACGCGCTGCGTTGTGTATGACAGAAACAATAACATTCAAACAAAAAAGAACAGCGCAAAACGTGATTTCGAGCTATGAACGGTCGCTTTTCGCCCGTGAACGGTTTTTAAACCAATCTGAACAATATCGAACACAATTAGCGGCAACCCAAACAGACCTACGCCCTAGCGTACATCGCGCACCGTATCACCCTCGACGAGCACGCCCGGAAACAGCATGTGCTCCACACCGGGCGCAACGCCCTCGGCGCCGACAATCTTGTCGACCGCCCACATGCCGACGCGCTTGTTGTCAAAGCGCACCGTGGTCAGGCGACGGTCGGGCACGATATCGCCCAGGCTGTCATCAACACCCACCACACTCACGTCCTCGGGCACGCGCTTTCCGCGCGACTCGAGCCCGCGAATGCAGCCGTAGGCCATGGCGTCGTTGGAAGCATAAATGGCCGTACAGGTCGGATCATCCGCCAGGGCCTGACCTGCGGCATATCCGCTCTGCGCCGTCCAATCGCCACGGATAAGTCGCGGTGGCTCAATGCCATGCGCACGCAATGTCTCGCGCCGGCCTTCCTCGCGCCGCATGCCCGAAAGCGAGCGCTCGGGACACGAGATAAAGTGCACGGTCTTGTGCCCCCGCTCCAGCAAGTACTCGACCACCTGGCGCGAGCAATCGAACTGGTCGTTATCGACCGTTGAACAGAGCGGGTGCTCCAACATCGTAACGAGCACCGTCTGCATGCCGGGCAGCGGCTCAAAAGTGCCAAAGTCTGCCGGCATGCGATTCATGATCACAACCATACCGTCCACTGGCAGTGCGCTCATGCGCGACGATGCGCTCTCGAGGGTATACGGATGCCCGTCTACTTTAGTGAGGGTGATGGCATAGCCGTGTTTGTCGGCAGCGGCGGCAAAGCCCTCCATACGGTCGAGATTGCCGGTGCCGGTAATGTTGAACATGGCGACGCCGACGGTCTTAAACTTACCGCGGCGCAGCGATCGACCGGCAAAATTGGGGCGATACCCCAGCTCGCGCATGGCGGCACGCACGCGTTCCTTGGTCTCGGAGCGCACGCTGGGCGAATCGTGCACGGTGCGCGAGACCGTCTGCTCCGAGACGCCCGCGAGGCGCGCTACGTCTTTGACGGATACCGATATTTTAACAGCGGCCATAGGTCGATCTTTCTATGTCAACGATGCCATTGGTGGCACCTTGCGCAGTCATTTTTAACGCCTTCAAGTATATCCAACGCCTCCCCCACCATACGCTCACCACCCAAAACCTACCGTTCACCGACATTTTTGCTTCCCCGAACGGCTTTTGTCGCCCAAATGTTAACGTTGCCATTGTGCAAACACAGAGCCACCGGGCGGCTCAAACGTTTACGCGTAAGGAATCGACGGTTCGCAGGCACAGGAACCACCGGTTCACTTCTTTTTTTGTGTCACAAAATGGCAACGTCAACATTTTGGCAACCGAAAGCTAAAAGCTACCATCGTTGCTAACCCACCGACTCTTAGGAGCATTGCATGGAGCAACTCATCGCCATCATCGAAAAGGGCCAGCCCTTTTTCAACGCGATCGCCCGCAACAAGTACCTCAAGGCGATCCGCGACGGCTTTATCTCCGTCATCCCCATCATCATCTTCTCGTCCATCTTCTGCCTGGTAGCCTCGGTCCCCAACATCTGGGGTTTCTACTGGCCCGATGACATCAACAACGCCCTGTGGAAGTGCTACAATTACTCCATGGGCATCCTGGCCATCGCCTGCGCCGCCACCACGGCCAAGCACTTCGCCGACGCTCAGAACCGCGATCTGCCCAAGAACAACCAGATCAACTTCATCTCGTGCATGTGCGCGGCCATCATCGGCTTCTTGCTCCTTTCGAGCGATACCATCGCCACGAACGCTGTCAGCGGCTTCAACACCACCTACCTTGGTTCCAAGGGCCTGCTGACCGCTTTCATCGCTGCGTTTGTGACCGGCATCATCTACAAGTTCTTCATTAAGCGCAACATCACCGTCAAGATGCCCGAGCAGGTTCCGCCCAACATCTCGCAGACCTTCAAGGACATCACCCCCTTCTCCGTCTGCATCACCGTCTTTTGGGTTTTTGACATCGTCTTCCGCGCTGCTTTTGGCTTCTGCTTTGCCCAAGGCGTCATCCAGGTGTTCCAGCCCCTGTTCACCGCTGCTGATGGCTACATCGGCCTCGCTGTGATCTACGGCGCCATGAGCCTGTTCTGGTTCGTGGGCGTCCACGGCCCCTCGATCGTCGAGCCCGCCATCGCCGCCGCTCTCGTTGCCAACATGACCGACAACCTAGCTGCGTTCCAGGCCGGCCAGCACGCTTCCGCTGTCCTGACCCAGGGTGCCCAGTACTTCGTCGTCTGCATGGGCGGCACCGGCGCCACGCTCGTCCTGGTCTTTATGTTCTGCTTCCTGGCCAAGTCTCAGGAGATGCGCGCCGTCGGTAAGGCAGCTATCGTCCCCGTGTGCTTTGCCGTCAACGAGCCGCTGCTGTTCGCCGCGCCCATCGTGCTCAACCCCGTCTTCTTTGTCCCGTTTGTCTTTGCCCCGATCGCCAACATCTGGATCCTCAAGATCTTTATCGACTTCTTGGGCATGAACGGCTTTATGTACACCCTGCCCTGGACCGTCCCCGGCCCCATCGGCACCATCATGGGCCTGGGCTTCCAGCCGCTCGCCTTTGTGATGCTCGCCCTTATCCTGGTCGTCGACTTCGTTCTGTACTATCCGTTCTTCCGTGCCTATGACGCCCAGAAGTGCGCCGAGGAGGCCGAGATCTCCCAGGAGGAGCTCGCCGCCAAGAACGCCGAGAAGGCCGCCAAGCTCAACGATGCCTTCCAGGGCAAGGCTGACGCCAAGAGCGTTGCTGCCGGCGCCGCTGCCGAGGCCGTGAAGGCTGACGCCGCCCCCGCTGCTGCCACCACCGAGGCTACGGCCGCCAGCGACCTCAACGGCAAGCGCGTGCTCGTGCTCTGCCAGGGCGGCGGCACCTCGGGCCTGCTCGCCAACGCGCTGGCCAAGGCCGCCAAGGAGCGCGGCATCGATCTTGAGACCGCTGCCGATGCCTATGGCAACCACGTGGACATGCTTCCCGACTTTGACCTGGTCGTCCTGGCTCCGCAGGCTGCCAGCTACCTGGCCGACCTGCAGAAGGACTGCGAGCGCGTGGGCAACAAGTGCGTCGCCTGCCGTGGTAAGCAGTACATCGAGCTCTCCCAGAACGGCGACAAGTCTCTCGCCTTTGTGAGCGAGCAGCTGTCGAAGTAAGCAACGCTTAGGGCCAGCCAGCTATCCAAGACAGGCTGGCCCTTCGATTTAAACGATTGGATCATCATGTCCGTTAACCCCGCCAGCGTCACCAACCCGCCCGCGCAGTTCCCCGAGGACTTTGTCTTTGGCGGCGCCACTGCTGCCTACCAGGTAGAGGGCGAGACCCGCACCCACGGTAAGGGCAAGGTCGCCTGGGACGACTTCTTGGAGGCCCAGGGCCGCTTCTCTCCCGATCCCGCCTCCGACTTCTACAACCAGTATCCGGTGGACCTGGAGCTGTGCGAGGAGTTTGGCATCAACGGTATTCGCCTCTCCATCGCCTGGAGCCGCATCTTCCCCGAGGGCACCGGCAAGGTGAACCCCGAGGGCGTGCAGTTCTACCACGACCTATTTGCCGAGTGCCACAAGCACCACGTTGAGCCGTTTGTCACGCTGCATCACTTCGACACGCCGCTGCCCCTCTTTGAGAAAGGCGACTTCCTCAACCGCGAGACCATCGACGCCTTTGTGGACTTTGCCACCTTCTGCTTTAAGGAATACGCTGACCAGGTGACCTATTGGTTCACCTTTAACGAGATCTGGGCCGACGCCTCCAACACCTACATCGAGGGCACCTTCCCCGGCGGCGTCAAGGCGCACCTGGCCGAGGCTTTCCAGTGCGAGCACAACATGATGCTCGCCCACGCCAAGGCTGTACTGGCCTTCCACAACGGAGGCTTTAAGGGCAAGATCGGCGTCATTCAGTCGCTGGAGTTTAAGTACCCGCTCAACGAGAACGACCCCGCCGACATCAAGGCCGCCAACAACGAGCACGTGCTGCAAAACCAGTTCCTGCTCGACGCCACCTTCCGCGGCGACTATGCCCCCGACACCCTCGAGTGCGCCAACCGCCTGGCTGCCGTCTCGGGCGGCACCATCGAGATCCTGGACGAGGACCTCGAGATTATGCGCGAGGCAGCGCTCTACAACGACTACCTGGGCGTTAACAACTACCAGTGCCGCTTCCTCAAGGCTTACGATGGCGAGAACGACCTGCACCACAACGGTACGGGCGAGAAGGGCACCGGTCGCTGGCGCGTCAAGGGCATTGGCGAGCATGTGAACAAGCCCGGCATCCCCACCACCGACTGGGACTGGATCATCTATCCCGAGGGTCTGTTCGATCTGCTCGTCTACATTAAGCAGCGCTACCCCAACTACAAGCAGATCTTCATCACCGAGAACGGTATGGGCTACAAGGACCCCTACAAGGACGGCTTTGTGGACGACCAGCCGCGCATCGACTACATCGAGCAGCACCTGCGCTGGCTGCTTAAGGCCATGGAGGTGGGCGTCAACGTGGGCGGCTACTTCCTGTGGAGCCTGCAGGACCAGTTCTCCTGGACCAACGGCTACAACAAGCGCTACGGCTTCTTCTACGTAGACTTTGAGACCCAAAAGCGCACGCCCAAGGCGAGCGCCTACTGGTACAAGCACGTGGCGCAGACCCGTCGTCTGGACTTGTGACTGGCGGGGTTGCCCGCTCACACAACCTGTCCCCATTTCTCAGCCGGGGGGCGGCACGTCACACGGCGCGCCGCCCCCGGCCTTTTTGTGCAGGTCGGAAGCCGTTTGTCTCAATCTGTAACATCTAGCCGAGTTTTTGGGTCCTAGCTGTTACAGATTGAGACGAACAGGATTGCTCTTTCCGAAAAATCTAAATCTGTAACACGTAGCCCGCTTTTGACCGTCTACCTGTTACAAATCGAGACAGACGGAGTAGGACCTAACCCCGTATGTCCCTAACAGTCGAGCGTTCGACCAGCGTGCTCGGCACATGAATCGCCTCGATAGACGAGCTCTCTCCAATCGCCGCCTCAAACGCAAGCTTACCGACACCGCGCAAATCAAATCGCAGCGTCGTCAGCCGATTGTGAGGAACAAGTCCCTCGAGTGCGTCGTCGATACCAACCACGCTCACGTCGTCGGGCACGGACAGGCCCGCGTTCTCGAGCGCGGCGATAACGCCCAGCGCCATCTGGTCATTTGCCGCAAGCACGGCAGTCGGCGTCTGCGACCCGCCGGCAAGCACCTCGGCCGCAATCCGCTCGCCCATGGCGTACCCACTGTCCGCACTCCAATCGCCACGCAGCATCGGAGCGGCATCGACATGAGCACGACCCAGCGTATCGCGCCAACCGGCCTCACGAAAACGCGAGGAAATCGAGTTTTCCGGACCCGCCACAAACCGCATATTCGAGTGACCATGTTCCAGCAGATAATTGGTCAACAGCTCGCACGAACCATACTGGTCGGAGTCGATCGTCGTGCAGCGCGGATGCGCATACATGGACAGGATGACCGTTCGCACTCCCGGCTGGGGAACAAACTCCTCAAAATCGGGAGCCATGCGGTTCATGTTGAGAATCATGCCGTCGACGGGTCGCTCGACCATGCGGCGCGAGGCATCGGCAAGTGCATAGGGCTTGTCGCCGCCCATCTCGATCATAGTGACGGCAAAATCGTGCTCGCGCGCCGCTTGCATGATACCCTCGAGCGTCGCCAGGTTACCGACACGTGTGATGTTGTACATGCACAGGCCAATAGAACGATACGACCCGCCGCGCAACGCCGTTCCAGCAAAATTGGGACGAAAGCCCAGCTCTTCCATGGCGGCCAGCACACGCTTGCGCGTCTTTTCCGTCACGTTGGGCATACCGTTGACCACGCGAGACACAGTCTGGCGGCTCACGCCAGCGAGCGCCGCAACCTCTGCCGCGCTCGCCGAACGACCATTCCTTGTCCGCTGAGCCATGCCTTCCACGCTAACCTGCTTCCCAACTATTCCCCGCGCCCATGGCGCATCGTACATACATTGATAACGTGCTCATGATACCCGAGCCATATACCACAACATGAAAACTTCTGTCAATCAAAACCGCTTACCGAACAAATACAACCGTTCGCGGCTGTTTAAAGTTGTTTTGTTTCTATACATCCCAGCCGGATGTTAACGTGCTCATTGTCAAATGTTCACGTGCTCATTTTGATTCTAATCATTTTAAGATAGTGTTTATCGGGCTTTTTCACCGCTGAACGCTAACCAGGGAGCCTCCTGAGCACAAACGCACAATATCGAACAGCGAGACGAGAGGGTGTATGCATATGTCTTTGCTAAACCGCGTACAGCAGCTGCCGAAGGGCTTTGTTTGGGGCGCCGCAACCGCCGCGTACCAAACGGAAGGTTCCACGAAGGTGGCAGGCAAGGGTAAGACCATGTGGGACGATTACCTTGTCGCCCAGGGTCGCTTTTTGCCCGACCCGGCCAGTGATTTCTACAACCGCTACGAGGAGGATATCCGCCTTTCTGCCGAGCATGGGCTCAACGCCATCCGTGTGTCCATCGCCTGGACCCGCATCTTCCCCAACGGCGACGATGCCGAGCCCCTCGCCGAGGGCGTTAAGCACTACCACGAGCTGTTCGCCTGCTGCAAAAAGTATGGCGTCGAGCCCTATGTGTCCCTGCATCACTTTGACTCCCCCGCCGCCCTGTTCAACCAGGGCGACTGGCTCAACCGCAAGACCGTCGACGCCTATGTGCGCTATGCCGAGTTCTGCTTCCGCGAGTTCCGCGAGGTCAAGAATTGGTTCACCATCAACGAGCTCATCAGCCTCTCGCACTCCCAATACATCCAAGGCAACTTCCCGCCCAACCATCACTTTGATGTGACGAGCGGCATCCAGAGCCAGCACAACGAGCTCGTTGCCCACGCCCGCGCCGTCAACCTGTATAAGGATCTTGACGAGACCGAGCACCTGGGCGGCCGCATTGGCATGGTCAACGTCCTGACGCCGGCATATCCTGCCACCGACTCGCCCGCCGACCAGCACGCCGCCGACCTGTACAACGCCTTCTACACCGACTTCATCATGGACGGCGCCTTCCTGGGCCACTACTCCGCGCGCACCCTCTCACTCATCAACGAGATTCTGCGTGCCAACAACGCCACGCTTACGGTTGAGGACAGCGACATGGAGGAGCTCGCCAAGGCGGCGCCCCGCAACGATATGTTCGGCCTCAACTACTATCAGTCGGCGTTTATCGCCGCCTACGATGGCGAGTCCACCAACAGCTTTAACGGCACCGGAGACAAGGGCACCTCGTGCTTTAAGTTTAAGGGCGTCGGGCAGCAGGTCGATATGCCGGGTATCCCCACCACCGACTGGGATTGGCTCATCTACCCGCAAGGCCTCTACGACACGCTCAAGCACATCAGCGCCACCTATCCCAACCTCCCCGTCATCTATATCACCGAAAACGGCCTGGGCCACAAGGACCCCGAGCCCGACGCAAACGGCATCGTCGCCGATCCCGAGCGCATCGACTTTGTCGACCAGCACATGGAGAAGGTGCTCCAGGCGCGCGCCGAGGGCGTCGACGTCCAGGGCTACTTTATCTGGAGCCTGCAGGACCAGTTCTCGTGGGCCAATGGCTATAACAAGCGCTACGGCCTGTTCTACATCGACTTCGACACGCAAAAACGTTACATCAAGCAGTCGGCACTCTGGTACAAGGAGCTCGCCGACACTATGGCGGACGCGCAGTAGCGCATCGCCTCGCTTTCCCCCGAGAAGGGAGCGGCCCTATGCGATACAAACCCAGCCGCTCCCCTCTCTCCCCCTGGGACCGACCCCGCCTGCACCCGGGCTTTTAGCAAGCGGGAGACCATATAGGTTTTCAACGTCCATGCCATTAAGATTTCATGCAAAGAGGAGCGTGAACTATGGAATCGATCGTTAAGTTCTTGGAGAAAGGTCAGCCGTACTTCGACAAGGTCTCTAAGAACATCTACCTTCAGGCCATTAAAGACGGCTTTTTGGCAGCAATGCCCATCATCCTGTCTTCTTCTGTCTTCCTGCTTATTTCGACCCTGCCGGGCGTTGTCGCCACGGTCGGCGGCTTTACGCTGCCCGACTGGTGGAACGTCGACGTCGTGAACTTCTGCAACAAGGTTTACAACTTCACGATGGGCGTCGTGGGCATCATGGTCGCCGGCACCACCGCAAGCGCGCTGACCGGCTCCAAGAACCGCCGCATGCCTGCCGGCAAGGCCATCAACGCCACGAGCACCATGGTCGCCGCCATGTGCGCTATGCTCATCTTGGCCGTTACCCAGACGAGTGCCAAGATCGACGGCGCCGATGTCTCGGTGTTCTTTACCGACAACATGGGCACCAAGGGCCTGCTGAGCTCCTTTGTCGCCGCATTTGCCACGGTCAACATCTATGCCTTCTGCATTAAGCGAGACATCACCATCAAGCTGCCCAAAGAAGTCCCCGGCGCCATCGCCCAGAACTTCCGCGACATCTTCGCCTTCAGCTTCTCCATCCTGTTTGTCGCTGTCATCGACGTTATCTGCCGCACCTGCTTGGCCGTCCCGTTTGCCAACGTCATCTCCACGCTGGTGAGCCCGCTGTTCGCCGCTGCCGATTCCTACGCCGGCCTCGCCCTCATCTGGTTCATGATCCCGCTGTTCTGGTTCATGGGCATCCACGGCCCCTCGGTCGTTAAGCCTGCCCTCAACGCCGCGCTGTTTGGCAACATCACCACCAACCTCGCCACGCTGCAGGCCGGCGGTCACCCCGCCCTCGCCCTGACCGAAAACTTCGGTAACTACATCGGCGAACTCGGCGGCACCGGCGCCACGTTCATTGTCCCGATCATCTTCCTGCTCTTTATGCGCTCCAAGCAGCTCAAGGCCGTCGGCAAAGCCTCTGTCGTGCCCGTGATGTTCGCCGTCAACGAGCCGCTGCTGTTCGCCGCGCCCATCATCCTCAACCCGTACTTCCTGATCCCGTTCCTGTTTGCCCCCGTGGCCAACGTCCTCATTGGTAAGTTCTTCATCGACTTTTTGGGCATGAACGGCTTTATCTATGCCATGCCGTGGGCACTCCCCGGACCGATCGGCACCTTCATCGACACCAACTTCCAGCCGATCTCTCTGGTCCTGGTTGTCGTCCTGCTGGTCGTTGACTTCTTGATCTACTACCCGTTCTGCAAGGCCTACGACAACGTCCTGTGCAAGCAGGAGGCCGAGACCCTGGCCGAAGAAGAGGCCGAGGAGACCAAGGCAGTCAAGACCGCTGCCGCCCCCGCCGTTGAGGCTCCTGTTGTCGAGACCGCTTCTGCCACCGAGGCCTCCGCAGCTCCGTCCGCCCTTAAGGGCAAGGATCTGAGGGTTCTGGTTCTGTGCGCTGGCGCCGGCACCTCTGCACTGCTCGCCAACGCGCTTAAGGAAGGCGCCGACGAGCTGGGCATCGGCATTACCGCCAACGCCGGTGCCTACGGCAGCCACTACGCCATCATGGACCAGTACAACGTCATCGTCCTGGCTCCGCAGGTTCGCACCTATTACAACGAGATGAAGGCCGACACCGACCGCCTGGGCATCACGCTGCTGTCGCCCAAGGGCAAACAGTACATCGACCTCACTAAGGATCCCAAGGGCGCCGTCGCCTGGATCGAGGAAAACCTCGAGGCATAAGACGCTGACACCACCTGCCGCTTGCAGACAATAAATGGCCCGTGCATCGATGTGTGATGCGCGGGCCATTTTGTTTAGACCGCACCCGTCCTCCTGTTCATCTCAATCTGTAACATCTAGCCGAGTTTTTCGGTCCTATCTGTTACAGATCGAGATGAACGCACAGGCCAAGCCGAAAATCTCAATCTGTAACATGTAGACCACTTTTGACCGTCTAGTTGTTACAGATCGAGACAAACGAAATAAGCCGGGCCAAAAATCTCGATCCGTAACATCTAGCCGAGTTTTTGGGTCCTAGCTGTTACAGATTGAGACAAACGGAATAGGCCGAGCACGTCTACGCCCGCAAGTCCTTTACGCTGGAACGCTCGACCAACACGCCCGAGACGAGCGTACGGCTTCTGGAGCTCGGGGCTTCCAGACCTGCGACGACCTCGTTAAGCGCACGGATGCCCAGCTCGCGGTGGCGAAACTTCACCGACGTCAGAATCGAGTTGGGAATCGTCTTGTAGAGCTCATCGTCGAAGCCGATCACGGACACGTCGTCGGGCACGCTGAGCCCTTTGTCACGTAGGGCCATCATCACGCCGTTTGCCATGCAGTCGTTAGCGGCGAGGACCGCCGTGCAATCGGGTTTATCGGCAAGCACAAGGCCCGCGGCATAGCCACTATCCGCATTCCAATCGCCTTGCAGGGGCTCGGGCGGCTCAATGCCACGTGCCTCGAGTGCCGCACGCCAACCTTTCATACGACACTGGCTCGACAGCGACTCTTTCTTACCAGAGACGAAGTACACGTTCTTGTGCCCGTGATTCAAGAAGTACTCGCACGCCATGCGCGCGCCGCCTTCTTGATCGTCACTGACGGTGGAGCAGGTAGGATGCTCCATCGGTGTGATAATCACCGTCTTGAGGTCTTTCGGTGCCTCAAAGGTATCAAAGTCATCGACCATCTGGCGCAGGTTGAAAATCATGCCGTCGACGGGAAGCTGCGACATCCTACGCGCCGCATCGGCAAGGGTCATCTTCTCCCCTGCCCGCTTTTTGATCATCGTGAGCGCAAAGCCGCGTTCTTCGGCGGCATCGGCGATACCGTCAATCATGTCCACGGCACCGCCCGACAAGTGAAACAGCACGACGCCGATGCACCCGTAACGGCCTAACTTGAGCGAACGCGCGGCAAAGTTGGTTCGAAACCCGAGCACCTCCATGGCCGAATGAACCTTATCGCGTGTCGACTCTCGCACGCTATCGGGCTCGTTGATCACACGCGAAACCGTCTTGAGAGAAACGCCTGCGGCAACTGCCACATCATTCATTGAGACATTTTTCTTGTCCATCGTTGCCACTGCTTCTCCACTCGGTTCTCTATCGCTTGTTTTTTTGTGTTCTAGCATACACTACCTGCTCGACTGACAAATCAACCGTTTACCGGACAATATCGACCGCTCACCCGTATATCCTTGTTGCTCTTCCAAAAATGTCTTACGTTGTCATTAACGAAATGACAACGTTGTCATTTCGCAATGCCTTCCTTAAGCAGGAAGGTTTCCGGGCAGTCCTGACCATCCATCGACGACCAGTTCCATCCACATGCATCGCGCATCAAGTAGCAAAGGAGCTCTATGGACGCCATCGTAAAGATGCTCGAAAAGCATCAACCGTTCTTTGAGAAGATCTCGAGGAACATCTATCTCCAGGCCATTAAGGACGGATTCCTTGGGTGCATGCCCATCGTCCTCACCTCTTCGATCTTTCTGTTGATCGCCACCCTTCCTGGCGTAGTTGGCATCACGCTGCCCCAACCGCTCATCGACTGGTGCAACAAGCTGTACAACTTCACCATGGGCGTTATGGGCATCATGGTCGCCGGCACCACTGCCAAGAACTTTACGGCTTCCATGAACCGTCGTATGCCCGCCGGCAAAGTGCTCAACGACGGTTCCACCATGGTGGCCGCCCAGTGCAGCATGCTGCTGCTCGCAGTCACGCAGTTCACCACCAAGTTCAACGGCTCCGAACTTTCGGTCTTCGATTGCACCAGCATGGGCACGCGCGGTCTGTTCTCGGCCTATATCGCCGCGTTCATTACCGTGTGGGTCTACAAATTCTGTGTCTCGCGCGATTTGACTATTAAGCTACCCAAGGAGGTCCCGGGGGCCATCGCTCAGAACTTCCGCGACATCATCCCCTTTGGCGGCGCCGTCATCATCTGCGGCATCATCGATGTCGTCGTGCGCAACCTCATGGGCGTTCCGTTCTCCGAGCTGCTTATCAAACTGCTCTCCCCGCTCTTTACCGCCGCAGAAACCTATCCTGGCCTTATCCTTATCCAGGCAGCCACCGCGTTCTTCTGGTTCATCGGCGTCCACGGCCCCTCGATCGTCCAGCCGGGCATCGACCCCATCCGTCTTGCCAACCAGGCCGAGAACCTGCAGGTTCTGCTGGCAGGCGGTCACCCCGCCCACTCCCTCACCTTTAACATGTCGCTCGTGGGTGAGTTCGGCGGCACCGGCGCCACGTTCATCGTGCCGCTTCTGCTGATTCTCTTTATGAAGTCCAAGCAGCTCAAAGCCGTCGGTAAGGCCTCGATTGTTCCTGTTGCCTTCGCCGTCAACGAGCCGCTGCTCTTTGGCGCGCCGATGATCCTTAACCCCTACATGCTCATCCCCTTTGTTGCCGCCGGTTGCGTCAACGTGAGTGTTGCCAAGTTCTTTATCGATAACGTGGGCATGAACGGCTTCTCCTTCGTGGTGCCTTGGGCTACCCCCGCCCCCATCGGCATCTTCATCACCACGAACTTCCAGCTTATCGCCCTGGTATTTGTCGCGATTATCATCTTGCTGGACGCCATCATCTACCTGCCGTTCTTGAAGGCATACGATAAGCTGCTCTGCGACCAGGAGGCCGAGCGCGCCGCCGAGCTGGGTCTCGAGTCCGATGGTGCCGCTTCCATCGCCGCCAGCACCTCTGCGCCCGCCATCGAGCAGACCGCCGCTGCCGTCGAGCCGACCGCCGCTGCCGCCGACAGCAAGCCTGTCGCCGATCAGCCCGAGCCCGCTGCCGATGCATCCGCCAAGAAGGATGTCGATGGCCTGAAGGTCCTCGTCCTGTGCGCCGGCGCCGGCACCTCTGCCATGCTCGCCAACGCCATCAAGGAAGGTGCCGCGCAGACCGGAGAGAACATCGCTTCCTCCGCAGGCGCCTATGGTCAGCACACTGCCATCATGGATCAGTACGACGTCATCGTGCTCGCCCCGCAGGTTCGTAGCTACTACAACGACATGAAGGCCGACACCGATCGCCTGGGCATTAAGCTGCTCGCTCCCCGCGGTAAGGAATATATCGACCTTACTCGCGACCCCGCTGGCGCCATCAAGTGGCTCCGCGAGAACCTCGACTAGTTCCTCCCTCTGTTGGTGCCCGGATTCCCGGTTCGGGCACCTCTCCCTATTCGTATCCCACAGAAAGGATGACTCATGACCAACCCCATGCAGTTCCCCGACGGCTTTGTGTTTGGCGGCGCCACCGCTGCTTACCAGGTTGAGGGCGAGACCCGTACACACGGCAAGGGCAAAGTGCCCTGGGACGATTTCCTGGCTGCTCAGGGCCGTTTCTCCCCCGACCCCGCAAGCGATTTCTACAACAAGTACCCGGTCGATATCGACCTGTGCCAGCGCTTCGGCATCAACGGCATTCGTGTCTCCATCGCTTGGAGCCGTATCTTCCCCAGCGGCACTGGTGAGATTAACCCCGAGGGTGTTGCCTTCTATCACGAGCTCTTTGCCACCTGCAATAAAGCCGGCGTTATCCCCTATGTCACGCTCGATCACTTTGATACGCCCGAGGCCTTTTACCAGAACGGCGGCGAGGGCTTCCTGACGCGCACGACGATCGACGCCTTTGTCGAGTACGCCAAGTTCTGCTTTGCCGAGTTCACCGAGGTCAAGCACTGGTTTACCTTTAACGAGATTCCCGCGACCGCCGAGGGCAGCTTTATCGTCGGCAACTGGCCGCACGGCGAGAAGTATCGCCTGGACAAGGCCTTCCAGCTCATGCACAACATGATGGTGGCCCACGCCAAGGCCGTCGTCGCCTTCCATGAGGGTGGCTTTGAGGGCGAGATCGGCATTGTCCAGAACCTGGAGCCCAAGTATCCCCTCGACCCCAACAACGCCGCCGACTGCGAGGCAGCTCGCATGGCCGACGTCATCAACAACCGCTGGGTACTCGACGCCACCTTCCGCGGCCACTATGCCGCCGACACGATGGAGGCTGCGACCAAGCTGTCCCATATCGCCGGCGGCGAGCTCGACGTCCGCGACGAGGACATCGCCGCGCTGACCGCCGCGCTCCCCTACAACGATTGCCTGGGCGTCAACACCTACAAGTGCCAGTTCCTGCGTGCCGCCGAGGGCGAAAATGACATCAACCACAATGGCACCGGTGACAAGGGCTCCTCGCGCTGGTTCCTCAAGGGCGTGGGCGAGTCATGCGTGCGCGAAGGCGTACCCACCACCGATTGGGACTGGATCATCTATCCCGAGGGCCTCTACGACCTGCTGCTGCGTATTAAGAACGATTACCCCAACTACAAGAAGATCTACATCACCGAGAACGGCATGGGCTATAAGGACGACTTCGAGGATGGCTTTATCGACGACGCCCCTCGCATCGACTATATGCGCCAGCATCTCGCATGGATCCTCAAGGCAATCGACGGCGGCGTGAACGTCGACGGTTACTTCGTGTGGTCGCTGCAGGACCAGTTCTCCTGGACCAACGGCTATAACAAGCGTTACGGCCTGTTCTACATCGACTTTGAGACCCAGAAGCGCTATCCCAAGGCAAGCGCGTACTGGTACAAGAACGTCGCGGAGACCGGCCTGCTCATGGCCTAACTTTTGCCGCATACCCCCTGTCGGCCGCATACGAATCCCTCCATGGGTTCGCATGCGGCTTTTTTGTTTTGGTGGGCCCGAGCGGATCATTCGTCTCGATCTGTAACATCTAGTCGAGTATTTCGGCCCTAGCTGTTACAGATTTAGACGAACGGGTGGCCCGGGCCGAACAATCTCGATCTGTAACATGTAGACCACTTTTGACCGTCTAGATGTTACAGATCAAGACAATAAGATAGTCAAATCCAAACTTTCCAAGCAGTTATGAAGCATGGTTTCTAGTTTTCGGTATCACGAACATACTTTCGGTATCATTTAATGATATTATGATATCGAAAGTGTGTTCGTGATACCGAAAGGAGCCGCATGCGCCAGTTCGATTACACCACAGTCCCAGCGGAACTCGAAGCAACTCCAATCACCAACCTCCTCCTCTCGATACGCGAGCATAAAGGCCGACAGCTTGCTCTGAGTCAAGTCAAACCCGAACTTCTATCGTCCCTTATGGAGGAAGCTAAGATCCAAAGCACCCAATCCTCCAACGGACTTGAAGGAATTGTTACCACCCAAAAAAGACTCAAAGCGATCATGGCGTATTCCGCCAAGCCAAGCTCCCGCGCAGAGGAAGAAATCGCTGGATACCGAGATGTGCTGTCGCTTATTCACGAGCAACACGATTCCATTCCCGTAACGCCATCGGTCATTCTGCAGTTGCATCGTGACCTCATGGTACACACAGCAATCTCGTATGGGGGCCATTGGAAAGATAGCGATAACGAAATCATCTCCATCGACGATCAAGGCAATCGATTTGTGCGCTTTAGGCCGCCTTCGGCCCTAGCAACCCCCGGACTTATCGAAGAAGCCTGTCGGTCCCTCAACGACGCCTTATCTCGTCAAGTTTGCGACCCCCTCCTTATATCATTCCGCTTCATCTTCGATTTTGTCAGCATTCATCCCTTCAACGATGGCAATGGCAGGATGAGCCGGCTCCTTACAACGCTGCTACTCGAAAAGACTGGATACGACGTTGCGCGTTACATCAGCATCGAACGACTTATTGAAGACAACAAGGCGCTCTACTACAACGCCCTCGCTGCAAGCTCCGCTGGATGGAATGAAAATCAAAACACCGAAGCACCCTTTATCCGTTTCATGCTCGGAACAACCCTGGCCGCCTACCGACAGCTCGAGCAGCGTACCTTAATTGAATCAAGCACTCGTCCCATGTCGAAGCAAGCGCGCATCGCCGTTCTATTTCAACAGAGACCCGGTGTCATTAAGAAATCCGACATCCGATCCAACTGCCCCGATATCAGCGAGGTTACCGTTAAACGAACCCTCGGTCAGCTTGTTAGTTGCAGCGCAATCGAAAAAACAGGAGCGGGTCGTTCGACGGGCTACATACTCAAAGACGTCCATGCTCTAGAACTATTCTTGCAATCCACATTACCCGATAGCGAGGCCGCAATAACAAAAGAGGCTCCAAAGGATAAGCTCCTTGAACGTGTAAACCACGCCGAGGATGAAAGCAGAGAGGGGCTCTATGAAGACTACGATTCATTCTCAAGGGACATAAAGACGAAATACGGAGTCTAGTCATATCCCAGAATAGCCTCATCCTTGTTGCCCAAAGTTATTTACGCGTCATTGTAAAGCGGTACCCCCGCGCCGGCAGGGGGCAGATGTATCGCTTGCAGCGCTAGCTAGCAAATGACCTGCGTGAGTTCCTCGATGGCGGCGCGATCCTCGGCGGCGATGCCCGGCTCGCACACCACGGCGTCCAGGCTGTCCAGACGGCAGAAGGTGTAGAAGTCGCGCTTGCCGATCTTACTGGAGTCGGCGATCAGATAGCGCGAGTCGGCCTTGCTAAAGGCGAGCTGCTGGATACGACCCTCATCCATATTAGACGTAGACACGTCGCCATCCAGAATGCCGTTGGCGCCGATAAACGCCGCGTCGATACCCAGCGCACGCAGGGTATCCTCGGCCGTTGGTCCCACAAAAGCGGCGGTACGGCGACGGTACATGCCGCCCACTAGGCACAGGTCGCAGTCCTCGCGCGCCTCGAGCAGGTTAAACACCGAAAGCGAATTGGTCACGATGCGCAGACGAAATGCCGGCAGCATCGAGGCCATCTGCTCAACCGTGGTGCCCGTACCCAAAAAGATGGTCGAGCCCTCCTCGATGAGCTTCACGGCGCGGCGCGCGATCTGCAACTTTTCCTCGGCATGCTTGGTGCGCTTTTCGCTGTGCGAATACTCATGGCGCAACATAGCATGTGGACGGCCCTGCGCACTGCGGGCTCCACCGTGCACGCGCTCGATCTCGCCCAGGCTCGCAAGCTCCTCGAGATCGCGGCGGATCGTCATATCCGAGACACCTAACGTATCAGAAATCTCTTTAACCGAGACCGTGCCCTGCTCTTCGAGCAGCTGACGAACCTTATCCTGTCGCTCTGCCTTAATCACGATGAATCCTCGCCGTTCTTTGCGCGCATATCATTCAAACAGTAACGAACAAATTGTATCAGACTCGTACGCGTCACAAATGAACGCCCGCGCAGCTCCAATCATCACTTTTTTGAGAAAAATACCCCCTGCTTTAGTGGGGTGTAGTGATAATCTCGCCTGTTCGCGCTACAGTTTGTCGGAAATACCTCGATGTTAGGAACCAAATGATCACTTCCGAGCTTTTCGGCACCGCGCCGTGCGGTACCCCCGTTCATCGTTACACCCTCAACGGGCCCGAGATCTGCGTTCGCATTATGGACTATGGTGCCACCGTGTTGGGCATCGACGTGCCCGACATCCCCGGCAACGTGCGCGATGTGGTGCTGGGCTTCGATAAGCTCGAGGATTACTTTGACAACCCCGCCTGCTTTGGCGCGACCATCGGACCTGTGGCCAACCGCACTGCAGGTGCCACGATCACCATCGCCGGCACGGACTGGCATATGCCCGCCAACGAGGGCACCAACAACCTGCACAGCGATCTTGAACATGGTCTGCACAAGCGCGTATGGGACGTTGAGCTCGACGAGGTCCACAATGCCGTACGCATGACCACCTCGCTTGAGGACGGTGAGCTGGGCCTTCCCGGCAACCGCACCTTTACGGCCGTGTTTACCGTGACGCGCACCGGCTGCTTCCGTATCGAATATGGCTGTGAGAGCGACCGCGCCACGTACGTGTCCATGACCAACCACACGTACTTTAACCTTGCCGGTCACAACGCCGGTATGGACTGTGAGCACTTCTTTGTTGCTAACGCTGCCCGCTACCTGCCCATCAACGAGCAGAACATCCCCACCGGCGAGATTGCTCCGGTCGAGGGCACGCCGTTTGACTTCCGTGAGCTGCGCCCCGTCGCGCCTGGCATGGAGGCCGACGATCCGCAGATTAAGCAGGCACGCGGCTACGACCACTGCTTGTGTATCGATGGCTATCAGTACGGTCGCAACCTGCGCCGCGCGATGCACGTCGAGGAGATGTGGACCGGCCGCGAGCTGGACTACTACACCACCGCCCCGGGTGTGCAGCTCTACACCGGCAACTGGCTGGGCGACGAGCACGCCAAGGACGATGCCAACTATGGCTGGGGCGCCGGCTTTGCCCTCGAGGCAGAGATGTACCCCGACACGCCGCACCAGCCGCTGTTCCCGCAGGGCATTGTGGGCCCGGGTCACCCCTACAGCAATGTGATCGAATACCACTTTATGAGGCACTAAGCCCATAATGCAACATATCGCACAGCAACGCCCGCCGGCACCACCGCCGACGGGCGTTTTGCTACCTAGTCATTGGAGACAGTCTTCACTGCCAGACGAGAAGGACTGTCCCAATCTGCCGGCACTTGGGGACGTTCCTAAAAGGCCGGCACAAAAGGAACGTCCCCAAGTGCCAAGGGTGTCCCCACTGACTAGTTGAACAGATTGCCGATGGGGTCGGGGTCGGAGCTGGGGAGGTAGCGAATTTCTAGCTCTATGCCGACCTTTTGCAGCTCTTTGAAGGCAGCGACGTCCTCCTCGCCCACGGCAACTGCGGACGTCACGGGGCGTCTACCCTCCCCTGCCTGCATATGACCAATGCTGATCTTGCTGATCGGCACACCGCCCTTAACCAGCGCGAGCGCATCGGCGGGTGAGGCCACCATAATCAGAATCCATTGGCGCGGCGTTGCGGTATGAATGATGTCGATGGTCCTTTGCACCGAGAAAAACCGCGTCCACACACCCTCGGGCGCCGCGACCCTCATAGGCGCCCACTTGCGCGAATCAGCCGCAATCTCGTCGTTGACGATTAGGACGAGGTTGGAACCCACAGCCTCGTTCCACAGCTCAACGTCTTGCCCGTAAATAAACCGATCATCGATACGTGTAAGAAGGATCCTGGGTTGAGCCATGGCAGCCCCATTCTGTTTGAGACCCGTAAGAGCAAGACATCGCGTTTCCAATATTAGTGCATTTAAAGTGAGAAAAGCCGTCAGAACACTTGCGCGGATTTGCGATGTCCCGTATCATAGACAGCCGTTGACGCCTCAGTTGCGTCACCACATGGCCGCCAGCGTAGCTCAGTTGGTAGAGCACCGCTCTCGTAAAGCGGGGGTCACCGGTTCGAGCCCGGTCGCTGGCTCCATTGCACAAGATAGCCGCCTTCGGGCGGCTTTTTTGTTGCCGATTTTGAGTGCGCATACGCCAACCCAAGCATCACCACGTCGATCTCTTCCTGCTCAAAAACAGAAAGCCCCGCCAACCGCAATCCCCAAGGGAACTGCGATTAACGGGGCTCAAACGCGCTCCCCAAGGGGAATCACGCTAGTTCACGAGCAGCTCGCTACTCTTCCCAGTAAGCATCTGCAAGCAGCTTAAAGCAAATCTTCTTGACCGGCTGTGCGCCATCGCCCGGGAACTCAAGCGTGGGCATGTGAGGCTCGCCGGCAACGAACAGCGCAAACTTGTCGTCGGCAAGATCGCCGGCGATCGAAGCGTCGGAATCGACCAGATCGTAGTCGTCCTTCTCGTCAAACTCCTGAACCAGCGTCAGGCTGCCCGTGGCGACCTTAAAGGCCTCGCGACCCTCGACGTCGATCTGCAGGTCGTGATAGCGCTGATGCGTCTCATAGTGAGCCTCGGCCTCGGGACGCGTCGTGGGAGCCATGACGTTCGCAAAGACCTTATCGCCCAGAATCGGATGGCTGCCGACCTCGAGCTGCGCCGGGTCGTTCTCCTCGAGCCAGTCAATCAACACGTCGAGGCCCTTGAGCATTCCGCGGTACTCCTCGATATCGCCCAATGCACCGTAAATCATCTAAATCCCCTCTCGGATCGTTTTTTGGCAGCTACTCGGTAAATGCGTTACCGACGCCGTTGCCACACACATACGTCTCGACCAGGGTAAGGTCGGGATTGAACACGACGGGGTCGGCGTCGCGTCACGGCATAATGCTACTGCACTTGCCGTCGACATGAGCTAGCAAGCGATGCCGGGGCCGCAGCACAAGCTCCTACAGCTCGGTCACGACAACGCCGTTGTAGACCTCGTCCCAACGATCCATGACCAAGTGGCCAGTCATAGGATCCATGGCATTGAGCTTGCCGCAGGTATTGGCGGTACGCAGCACCGTCTCATCATCCGCGCCGGCTGCGATGGCGTGCGCGAAGCCGGCAATGGTAGAATCGCCAGAGCCCGTAGCGTTAACGGCGGGGATATCGGGGGTCTTGGCGCGGAACGCGCGGCCGTTATGGAAGCCCACGGAACCGGCGGCACCCATGGACACGACGACCCAGGGGATATCGGAGAAGCGGGCATCAGAGGCGAGCGCGGCGCGAAGCTCGTCCACATCGTCGGTGGTAAAGCTCGTGCCCAGAAGGCCGTTAATTTCGGTCAGGTTAGGCTTAACCAGCTCAGGCTTGACCTCGGACTTGAGCGCAGCCTCAAGCGAAGCACCCGAGGTATCGAGCAGCACCTTGGCGCCGGCGTTCTCGGCAATGCCCGTGATCTTGGCGTAGTAGTCCGCCTCGACGCCGCGGGGCAGCGAACCCGAGATGGTAACGACATCGGCCTTGCTCGCAAGCTCGGCGAACTTGGCGGTAAAGGCATCGAGCTCCTCGGGGACTATCGTCGGGCCGCTCTCGAGCAACTCGGTCTGGTTGCCAGCATGAAGGATATTGAGGCAGATACGAGTCTCGCCCTTAATGGGCACAAAATCATTCTTAATACCGTTGGCATCCATGAGTTCCGCCATATAGGCGCCCATGTGGCCGCCGAGCAGACCGGTTGCCACAACGTCGTCGCCCAGCTGACCCAGCACACGGGCCACGTTGAGGCCCTTGCCGCCGGCGGTCTTTTCGGGCGTCACACGGTTGACGTCGTCGATAACGAGCTCATCGAGCTGATAGCGCGTATCGACAGACGGGTTCATCGTAACGGTGAGGATCATTTTTAGCTCCTTATCTCGCAGGCTCCTTGTGCCTCGCGATACGAGTCGACAAAACGGAATTACAGAATCTCGATCGTGAACGAGCGCACGATGGTTTCTTTGGGCTTGGCGATCAGGCAGCCGCGCTTATGCTCAAGCACGTCATCCTCATCGGAACAGGTCGAAAGGCCACCCCAGGGCTCAACTGCCACAAAATCACCCTCGGGCTTACTCCACACAATAAGATACGGGAAGCCCTCAAAGCTCAGGCGAACACCCTTGTCCTCGCCCTTCTTGGAAAGCGTGACCTGACGGCTCTCGAGCACGTCAAAGATGGTCTCCGCAAAATCGAAGAGCTCATGCGACAGAGGCAGCGTCTTTCCCACCATGGGATTCTTGGAACGCCTGTCCACATCGATCAATCCAGTCGAGGGAACGGCAGTGCAGAGTTCCGCAGCCTCGTCCTTCTCAAAGCGCAGCTCGTAGTCCGTATAGGCCTCACCCTCGTCGAGTGGGCACCTAAAGCCAGGATGTCCACCGATAAAGAACGGCATGTCCTCGGTGCCCTCATTGGTGACCTCATAGGAGACACGCACGGCAGCGTCCTCAAGCGTATAGCGGGCGACGAGCTTGAACGGATACGGATAATCTTTCAGCAATGCAGCGTTATCCTCGGATGCCAGACACACAGCCAGCTCGTTCGTGCTTTGGCTCAGCAGTTTCCACTCCTGCTTGCGCGCAAACCCGTGACGGGCGAGCTTCACATGATGCCCGGCGAACGTCATGGCGCTGCCGTCGCGCAGACCTCCGCAAATCGGGAAGCAAATCGGCGCCTGGCCGGACCACACGGCAGGATCGCCCTGCCACAAATACTCGCGACCGTCGGCCTCAATCGAGGTAAACGAGCCGCCGGCTGTGGAAACCTTGATAGAGATCGAATCGTTGGAGAGAGCGTATTCCATTGCCCATCCTTTCGAACAACTGCTTTTTGCTCGCAAGTACCCGTCTCGGCCCTAACCAAAGGACAAACCCGCATGTTCATCGATGCGTCCGGTATCCTAGCCATGCAACGGGGTACCATACAGACATTGACGTCATTACAGCTGAAAGGCCTTCTTATGCGAACCATCATCCTCTACGCCTCGCGTCACCACGGCAATACGAAAAAGCTCGTGGACGCCATCGTTGAGGCGCACCCCGAGATCGATACCCTCGATGTAAAAACGCTCGGAAAAAACGAGTATCCCGACCTGCACGAATATCATCTAATCGGTGTCGCTACGGGCATTTATTACTCCGAGATCGACAAAGATATGGCACGCGTGCTCACCAACGTGCTGCAGCCGCAGGACAAGGTGTTTGGCCTTATGACCTACGGTGGCAAAAACAAGTGGTACGGCAAGGATATCGATGGCATCTGCCGCATGAGACAGGCCATATTTATGGGCGTCTACGGCTGTCCCGGTTTTGACACGTGGGGACCGTTCAAGATTACCGGCGGCGTCCAAAAGGGACACCCAACCGCCGAGGAAATTAAGGGCGCCGTCGATTTCTTCGACAAAATCGAAGACGAGTACGGCGATATCATCGTCGAAGAGTATGCCAAGCGCGAGAAGCGTCTAGCCTACGAAAAGGAGCATCCTGCGGGAGGTCTTGTGGCCGGCGTCAAGCGCACAGCAAAGAAGATCGCTAACAAGCTGTAACTGTGAAGGTGCTTTTGAGCGTTTAACCCATACGGCGGGTCCGAGCAGATTCGGGCCCGCCGTCTTTTTCTATCGTTACTCGGTAAAGGCGTTGCCGACGCTCTGGCCGCCAACATACGTCTCGACGAGGGTGAGCTCGTGGTCGAATACGACAAAGTCAGCATCGCGACCCGGCATAATGCTGCCGCACTTATCCTCGATGTGCGCGGAGCGAGCCGGCACCTCGGTTGCCATGCGAATGGCGATATCGGCGCTGGCAATGCCCCAGTCGACAATGTTCTTGACGCCCTGGGCAAGCGTGAGCACCGAGCCGGCAATGCTCTTGCCGTCGGCGAGCCAGCACAGGTTGTCCTTCATGATAACGTCCATACCGCCACTGGTGTAGCTGCCCTCGGGCATCCCGCCGCAGCCCAAGCAGTCGGTGATGAGCACCGTATGCTGCCAGCCCTTAGCCTGCAGCAGTGCCTTGATAGCGGCGGGGTTCACATGCTTGCCGTCGCAGATAATCTCGGCGTAGGTCTCGGGGGTGGTCATAGCAGCGCCCACAACACCGGGCTCGCGGTGATGCAGACCGCGCTGGCCGTTATAGGTGTGCGTAAAGCAGCTAGCACCGGCATTGATGGCGGCGACGCACTCGTCATACGTGGCATCAGAGTGACCGATGCTGGTCACGACACCCTTAGCGTTCAGGGCGGCAGCATAGGCAGCAGCACCATCGCGCTCGGCGGCCATGGCGCTCTTAACGATACGTCCGCCGGCAGCCTCCTGCCACTGGTCGAAGACCTCCTCGGAGGGGTCGATCAGGTAAGCGGGGTTCTGTGCGCCCACGTGCTTCATGGTAAAGAAGGGGCCCTCCAGGTAGATGCCCTGAATGCGAGCACCGCAGAAGTCGGGGCCGCGGCCCTCGTCAGCCTGGGCAATAGCGGCACAGGCGTCCTTGATCTGCTCGACGCCATCGGTGAACGTCGTGGGCAGCCAGCTGGTGGTACCGCGACGGGCGAGCTCGGTCGAGCTGATATCGATACCCTCGGGATCGTTGTCAGTAGTTGAGTGGTTGTAGAAGCCATGGATGTGGGTATCGACCATACCCGGTGCGATCCACGATCCCGTGTAGTCCTTAATCTCGCAAGAGGGCTTGTCGGCCTGCCAGGCGCCAAAGACGCCATCCTCGACCATAAGATAGCCGCCCAGCTGCGGACCTGCCGGCAAGAAGAACTTGTCAGCCTTAATTGCGTACGTGCTCATATGCACTCCTTGCTTCTAAAGCAGTTGACTGTGGTGATGCTTATACCCGGTCCTAGTAAAAACAGAAAGCGCCCGCCCGCCGTTATGAGCGGACGGGCGCCCTTACAGGGGGGACGCGATTAAGCGGTGAAGGGGTGAATCGTCACGCCCTTAACCACGCGGTTGACCGTGCCAGTGGGGCTCGGCGTATCGGGCGTGTTGCCCACGCGCACGGAGTTGAGCAGGCTGATGGCCTGGGCAAACATCACGAACGGCAGGGCAAGGTAGCCCTCGGGGAGTGCCTCATAGCCCTTAAAGGTGAAGGACTCGCCCTCGTAGACGGTAGCGCCATCCTGCTGAACGGCAACGGTGTGCTGAGCGATCTCGTCGCCACCGATCTCGTTGAGGATGTCGATATCGTACTGACGGGTGTAGGCATCGTTGTTGACGAACACGAACACGAGGGTCTTGTCGTCGACGAAGGACTTGGGTCCGTGACGATAACCCATGGAGGTGTCGTAGGAAGTAGCGACCAGACCGTGAGCGAGCTCGAGGATCTTGAGCTGGCTCTCCTGGGCAAGGCCACCGAAGGAGCCGGAACCCAAGTAGGTCACGCGGTTGAAGTCGCCAGCCAGGTAATCGGCGACCTCGGGCTCACGATCGATGACCTCCTCGCCCATCTTGGCGATGGTCTCGACCCACTCGGCCTTCTGCTCGTCGGAAGCCTCGTCAAAGATGAGGGTAGAGAGCAGGGTCATGCAGGTGTAAGAACCGGTCATGGCGAAGCCCTTGTCGTTGGCGCGCGGGATGAGCAGCGTCAGCGCATTGGGATCATCAGCGGACTCGACGGCGAGCTTGCCCTCGGGAGCGCAGGTGATGTTGAGGAACTTGACGTTGTGGACGAGCTCCTTGGCAACGGCAACGGCGGCAAGGCTCTCGGGGCTGTTGCCAGAACGGGCAAAGGAAACCACGAGCGTGGGATCCTCGGCGCGCAGGAAGTCGCGCGGGGCGCTCACGATGTCGGTCGTGGCGATGGGCTTAAAGTCGTAGAGATCAGTGTTGCCAGCGTGACGCAGGTACGGGGCGCAGGTATCGCCAACATAGTCGGACGTACCGGCACCGGTAAAGACAACGGACAGACGGCCCTCGCCCATAGCGCGAGCCTCGGCCAGAAAGGCCTCGATGGCCTCCTTGTTCTCGCGATAGATGTTGAGCGTATCACGCCAGAGCTCGGGCTGCTGAGCAATCTCGGCCGTGGTGATCTGGGCGCCGAGCTCGGTGAGCTCCTCGACACTCTTCTCGAACATTTCTAATACCTCTCTCTAGAAGTAATCCTCTGACGTGCAATTATACACTTCAGTTGGTTATCTGGTAGTAACCAGTTAAATGCAAAGAATCATCACATGGAAACGATGTGAACACTAGTCGCCACGCTGGTGGTAAACCTTGTATTTAAACTGATCGGCACGAGCAACCGAGAGCGTATACTCCACAACCTCGTTTGACTCGTTATACGTAGTCCTGACCAAATCGAGCACAGGCGAACCCTCGACAATTCCCAAAAGATGGGCATCGGTGGGACGGGCTATGCTCGCATAAAACTCCTCTTCGGCCACGCGTATCTTTTGCTGAAAGTCCTGCTCAATCACATCGTAAAGCGGCTTACGCTCCAGCAGCGGTCGCTTTAGGGACAGAAATTGACGAACCGGTAGATAGCTACGTTCGACCATCATGGGCATGTTGTCGGCAGAACGAAGGCGCTTGAGCTTAAAAATGCGATCACCGATACGTAATCCCATATGCTCGGCCAGATTCTTATCGGCCTCCATCTCGCAAAACTCGAGAATCGTGGTCTCGGGGTCGCGACCCATCGCGCGCATCTGCTCGGTAAAACTGTAGGACTGCATAAGATTGGTTGCCTTTGCCGAACGGTCGGTCACAAAGGTACCGCGACCGTGCTGCCGAACCACCAGTCCCAAACGCTCCAGTTCCTGCAGAGCCAGGCGTACCGTAGTGCGCGAGAGGCCATAGCGTTCCGAAAGTTCGCGCTCGGAAGGAATCATGTCACCGGCGCGATATTCATGGTCAATCTTTTCGGTCAGAATATCGACCAGCTGATCGTACAGCGGTTGCTTACGCGCTCCGATCGCCATCCTATCCTCCCATTTTCTCAAACTCGGCTACTACCTTGGGTGTTTAGCATTATCTGTCTGCCACACCCGAATCATCAAGAAAACAAAAGCCGCGCGCTCTTTCGAGCACGCGGCTTTTAACATACACATGGCTTAAGGGGTCGGGGTGTGAGCCGCGTAGGGACACACCCCTCAAGCTAGAGCCTTACCAGATGCTCGGCCAGAGACCAAGCGGGCCAGCGCCCAGGATGCCCAGGACGAAGAGCAGCAGAATGCCCTTGGTCGGGGTCCAGCTGTGCTTAGCGAACATGTAGTAAAGCAGCAGCGTAAGCATAAGCGGGACGAGCTTCGGGACGATGGTGTTGAGGGTGTCGGCAACGGAGAAGTTGACCGGATCCTCGGTGACGGTGCCGTAGGTAACGGACTCCATGCCGTTGCCCAGATCGGTGACGCCGCACTCGACAGCGTTGCCGTCGGCATCGGAAGCGGTAAGGGCGTTGCCGTCCTTATCGGTCATGGCGATGGTACCGGCCTCAGCGGTCTCGGTATCGATGCCCTCCATACCGGTGAAGTTCTCGGCCTCCTTCTCGGAGACGATCACGGTAGTAGCGGAGAGGCCACGGGTGGTGCCGTTGGGGATCTGGAGGTTGATCTGGGTGCCACCCATGGTGACGACCAGGCAACCGACGACGAAGACGCCCATGATGGAAGCGGCACGCGTGAAGGCCTGCATGTTGGCAGTCAGAGCGTCAATAGCGCTGGTGCCAAGCTTGTAGGACCAGTTCATGAGCCAGAAGCGCAGAGCGAACTGGACGACGTTGAAGATCACCAGGAAGATGATCGGCGCAGCGGCGTTGCCGTTGATGGCCATGTTGGAGGTGATGCCGGCCGTGATAGGCACGAGCGTCAGCCAGAACAGGGCGTCACCGATACCACCGAGCGGGCCCATTGCGGCGACGCGGACGGCGCGGATCGTGGGGATGTCAACCTTGTTCTGCTCGAGCGAAAGCACGATACCCATAACAAAGGTGACGAGGAACGGGTGGGTGTTGAAGAACTCCAGGTTGTGGCTCATGGAAGCCGCGAGGTCGTTCTTGTTGGTGTGGATCTTCTCCAGACCGGGGATGATGGAGTAAAGCCAGCCAGCGGCCTGCATGCGCTCGTAGTTGAACGATGCCTGCAGGAAGCAGGAGCGCCAAGCCATCTTGTTGAGGGTCTTCTGGTCGAGCTGCGGAGCAGGAGTGAGATCCTCGTAGTGCTCCGGGATCACATACTCATTAGATGCCATCTTCGAAGTCACCTCCGTCAGAAACAGCTGCACCCTTCAGCTCGGTCTGCTGCTGGAAGTCCCAGAAAGCGATGCCGAAGCCGATGAGAGCGAGGATGAGCAGGGCAGGGGTTGCCAGAGAATCGTTGGCAACGGTGATGAGCGCGAGGCCAAAGCCCATGAGGAAGAAGCCCCACATATCGCGGTTCATCATAACCTTGAGCAGGACGGCGAAGCCGACGAAGCGCATCATGCCGCCTGCAGCGGAGAGACCGGTCTGCAGCCAAGTCGGGATGGCGGAAGCGATGGTCTGACCGATGGTAGCGCCAGCGATGAAGAACAGGGTGACGACGACAGCGAAGATCAGGCCGAGCAGAGCCATGGCGAAGTAGTTCAGACGCTCGATGCCCTTGGTGTCAGCGTTATGAGCCATGTTGTCCGCGGAGGACATGAGCGGCGACATAAGCGTGAAGACCAGGGTAACGCCGAGCTGACCAAGCAGAGCGAACGGAATGGCAAGGCCGACTGCCGCGTTGGGCTCGAGGCCCGTAGCGATAGCGAGAATGGCTGCCATGATGCCGCCGATGACGGCGTTAGGCGGCTGAGCGCCTCCGATCGGCATGTTGCCGATCGTCATGAGCTGATAGGTACCACCCACGAGAAGACCGGTGTTGAGGTCGCCAAGGATAAGACCGATGACGGCGCCGGTGACGATGGGCTGATAGAGAGACTCGAGGAAGTTGAACTGGTCGATTGCCGCGACGAACGTGACGATGAAGACCAGAGCGACCTGGATGATCGAGTATTCCATCTTGCTCCTCCTTTCAAAATGTATGTACGCACTTTGGATATCACGTACAGAACGTCAGGGTTTCAATCCTGACAACGTGGATCACGAGGATTACGAGAAGAGCTTGCTCGTGTCCTCAACAGGCGTGCTCGGAACGCGCCTGATCTCCAACTCCACCCCCAATTCCTGCAGCTCTTTAAACGCAGCGACATCCTCGTCGTTAACTGCGACGGAGGTGGCGACTTGGCGCTTTCCTTCCGACATGTGCATGTTGCCGATGTTTACCTTCTTTATAGGCACACCGCCCTTGACGAGCGTAAGCACGTCTTCCGGTGTTTCGGCCACGATGAAGATCTTCTGGCGCGGGCTCGCCTTGCCAATGACGTCGATGGTCTTCTGCAGGGAGAAGAAACGCGTAGCGACGCCGGCGGGAGCGGCCATCTTCATGAGGTTCTGGCGCATGGTGTTGGTCGACACATCGTCGTTGGCGACGAGGATGAGGTTGGAGCCCAGGGTGGAGTTCCACTGGGTAGCGACCTGACCATGGACCAGTCGGTTATCGATGCGGGTAAGAAGAATGTTGGGTTCTGCCATGTTGATCAGCTTCCTTTCGTTATTTGCTGACGACAGTTACTTGATCTCCTGAATCGCGTAACGCGAAACATCTACGACGGCACCGGATCGGACTTTGATCTGGACCTTTTCGCCTTCGATGCCCTTGACGGTTCCGTAGATACCGCCGGCGAAAAGAACCTCCTGACCCGGCTTGAGCTCGGTGTGCAGCTCCTTGAAGTACTTCTGCTTCTTCTTCATGTTGATTTGCGACCAGATGGTGTAAATCAAGCCCATGATGACAAGCAGGCCTAAAAGAGCAACCGAGGAGCTCAGGACGTTGGCTCCGAAATCGGCCATTAGATGCCGTCCTCGTCGCCGAAGATATCCTCTTCGTCGGAGCCGGCAACGGATGCGACCGTCTGGGCGGTGATGCCCGTCTGGCCAACGGTCACGGCCTGCTCGCCAAGCTCGGCGAGCGTGGCATTGCCGCGGAGGAACAGAAGCTCAATAACCATGGGAAGGTTGGTGCCAGTCAGAACCTCAACGTTGTCGACATCCTGGGCAATCATCATCGACTGGTTGAACGGGGTGCCGCCAAGCAGGTCGGTAAAGACGAGCACGCCATCGCACTCCTCGCGCATGGCGGTAATAGCGGCGCGGAGATCCTCACCGTAGGAAGCAGCCTGGTCGCCCTCAAAAGGAACGACGGTAAAAGCAGGCTGGTCGCCGGCAACCATAGCGATAGCGCTTGCAAGGCCGGGTGCGAACTGTCCATGACCGGTAAGAATAAAGCCAACCATTCAAATTTCCCTTCCGAAGGTGTGTACGATCTGTGTCCGATGATTTTCGGAAGCCAGCGGGCGCTCGCCCTTAAAGCTTCTTAGAAAGCGTTCTTTGAAGACCAGTGGTTTCTAAACTGGTAGTAACCACGTGACGTGTTGTTGTCACTATATCACCCCAGAATAGGTCGCTTTCGTTGATTCATACGGTAAAACGTTTTTGCACCGCTCACGGTGATATTTCGACCGTTTACCGGTCGTTAACACTTCTACCTGCGGTTTTGAAACCGTTTCGAAATGTTTTGGCAAAAGATCGGATCTTTTCCTGTGTCTAAACAACGTAGGGCGGCTAAATATAGCGTGTAGGAAAAATGCAGCTCATTGTGAAGATTTGTGAATTGGTCTTTTTGACTTAATACCAGTTAGAACCAGTTTAGAAATTATCGGTGAACGGTAGTTTTTGACCGTTCACCGGTTATTTGCAATCGTTTGCAGCCGTTTTCCCATATGAATTAGGGAGACCCGATGAAGCATTTGCGCGATTGCAGGAAATATCGATCTTTGTCCACCCCACCCGCGTTCCAAACTCCCATTCCCTGAATATGCTATAGCTCTCACTATTCGTCTCACAAACATTACTTACTCTAATCTGTAATTGTTTATCGTTTATCATTAATTATAATATAAGATACAAGTATCATCCAAGACATTGGTTGGAGGAGCTATGATCCGCTGGAACGTATCCAAATCGAATGAAGCCATCAACCGTGAACAGGCAATAGCCAAACTGAGGAAGCTCACTCGCTACTGCAAATGGGGCACAATCTGCACCATCGTGGCGCTCGCTCTGGCACTCCTCGCAGTCATTGCAATCGAACTTCTATTCATATTGCCTAGCCTCTCCCAAGGGTTCTGTCTCCAATCCGTAGAGCTTACGGCTGGCGAAGGGCCAATTCTCGCTCTCGTCGGCGCCAACGAACAGACCCCTCTTATGCTTGTCGCGCACGACGGTCATACTGCCATAGGGAGCGGCATGATGGCATGCCTCGCGCTTGCCATCGCGCTAAGCGCATACAGGTTTTTCTCCGCCATTGAAAAGGCGGGCAGGCCCTTTGACCTCGAATGCATCCGCATACTACGTCAAATAGGACATTTGTTCCTTATCGGCGGCGCCGCCGTGAAACTTTTTGGTGCCATAGTCACAGGGCTGATACTCTCAGGATTTGGCGGTAGCTTTACGGATGCGCTTGGCGGCCAGCATCTCGACCTCTCCATGCTCTTTGCGGGCCTGATTTTTAGCCTGATTGCCAGCATCTTCCGCTACGGGTATATCCTGCAAAAACAAGATGACGAGTTGCTCTAGGGGGAATCCATGATTATTCTGCGGCTCGACCGCATGCTTGCCGAACGCAAGATCTCATCCAAAGAGCTTGCGGAACGCGTGGGCATCTCCCAGGTCAATATGTCGCGCATCAAGACGGGCAAGGTTTCTGCCGTGCGCTTTTCAACTCTTGACGCGATATGCCGGGCACTCGACTGCCAACCGGGCGATGTGCTGGAATATATGCCTGACGATGAAGCCGATAATCTTTTTGGACTTAAAGATTCATAGGCATAATTTAGCCACCAGCGCCTAAACGCAAATAGCCCGCTAGAACAACATCCGTTCTAGCGGGCTATTCAGATATTTCAGCTACGCGCTCGGCGGCTCAGGCAAACCTTACGCAAACAGGCCGTAGATGCTGATGTTGGCCTTGGCGTACAGGCCGTTAGCATACTCGGTCCACTTGGAGCTGGCGCTCGAAGCCTGCGAGGAGTACTGCTGGTAGGCGGTGTAATAGGCGGTCATGGCCTGTTTATAGGTAGCGCTATCGGCAGTAAAGGCATCGTCGGCGAATGCCTTAGCGTAGGTGCCATCGGCGTCCTTCCAAGTGCCCTTTGAGCTATCCCACTCGTCGCCGGCAAGGTTGATGATGTAGTCGGCGTAGTCCTTGCTCGCGGTCTCCTCGTTGCCGTCAGCAGGCTCGGTCGGGGCGGTCGGCATGCTTGCGGAGCTGTCGCCGACCTTCTTCTTGTAGAGCTTCTGCAGCGTCGCGGACTGGCGGACGATCTGCTTGGCCTGGTCCTTGGAGACGCCATACTGCTTGGCCATGGTGTCGTAGTCAGAAGTGCCGATAGAATCCTCGGCGTACTTCTTCATCTCCTTAGAAGAGACGGTAATACCCTCGTCCTCGGCAGCATCGAGCAGAATCTTGTTGCGCACGTAGGACAGGATGACGTCGGCAGAAGGAGCCGTGTAGTTGCCGTCGCCGTCCTTGACGGTGTCGAGGCTGTACTGGCTCTCGATGGCCTCGCGCGCGGTGATGTCACTCTTCTTGCCGTTGTAGCTATAACTTGCCACGGTCGAATCGAGCTGGTCCTCGGTCAGGGTCGCCGAACCGACACCCTTGCCGCCAAAGCCGCCATTGCCAATAAAGAAGCCGACCACGGCAGCGATCACGACTGTAACCACGAAGGCGGCGATCATCGTCTTCTTGTGCTTGGATGCATGATCGTCCGCGTCGGAATCGTCCTCGTCCTGTTCCTCGGGCATGAGGTTCTCGTCAGCGGCATCTGCGGCGATCTGAGCCTCCAGACGGGCGTCCTCCTCCTCGGCCGTCGTACCGGCGGCAATGTGCTCGGCAGACGTACCGGCGACCAGATCGATCTTCTCATCCTCGTCACCATTGGGGCCTTCGCCGCGCTCGATGATCTGGATGCCGTCGATCTCGTCCTTCTCATCCTTCTTTTGAATCAAACCCATATCGGTTACTCCTTGTTAGGAAACATAGTCCCCAATAGAATACGCCCGACGGAGCGCCGGGCGTATTGATTCTTAGGTTATACGCAAACACTTAAGTACTATTTAGGCGTTTGCAGCCTGCATGCCTTAGACCAGGTGCGCGATAACGGCATCGGCGAAGGCCTGCGTACCCACGGCACCCGCAACGGAGCCAGTCTGGGCACGACGCACGTCACCGGTAACTTGCTCGCCCTCGTCGAGCGTGGCAGATACGGCGGCACGAATGCGATTGGCCGCATCGTTCTCGCCCAGATGATCGAGCATCATGGCAGCAGAGAGAATTTCTGCCGTGGGGTTAGCGATATCCTGGCCGGCGATATCGGGCGCGGAGCCGTGCGTTGCCTCAAAGATGGCGCAGTCGGCACCGATGTTGGAGCCGGGGGCCATACCCAGGCCGCCCACCAGGCCGGCGCACAGGTCGCTCACGATGTCGCCGTACAGGTTGGGCAGCACCAGGACATCAAAGTCGTTGGGGTTCTGGACCAGGCCCATGCAGGTGGCGTCGACGATCTTGTCGTTGAACTCGATGTCAGGATAGTTGGCGGCCACCTCGCGCGCAACGCGCAGGAACAGGCCGTCGGTCGCCTTCATGATGTTGGCCTTGTGCACGGCCGTCACCTTTTTGCGGCCGCAGCGGCGGGCGTACTCAAAGGCGTATTCCACAATGCGGCGGCTCTTGGCGATGGAGATGGGCTTGATCGAGATGGCGGAATCAGCGGCGAAGGTCTTCTGACCCGAGCGCTCGACGAGCTGCGAGAGCTCCTCGACCTCGGCAGCGCCCTCATCGAACTCGATACCGGCGTAAAGGTCCTCGGTGTTCTCGCGCACGATGACCAGATCGACGTCGCGGAAGCGCGAGCCGTCGCCCGGCTGCGACAGGCAGGGGCGCACGCAGGCGTACAGGTCGAAGTGCTTGCGCAGGGCGACGTTAACGCTGCGGAAGCCCGTGCCGACCGGTGTGGTGATGGGGCCCTTGATGGCAACTTTGGTCTCGGCGACCGCATCGAGGACGTGCTGGGGCAGCGGCGTACCGAACTCGTCCATGACGCCGGCGCCGGCCTCCTGGACGTTCCAGTTGATCTGGACACCGGTGGCCTCGACCACGCGGCGCATGGCCTGCGTAATCTCGGGACCGATACCGTCACCGGGAATCAGGACTACATCGTGCGCCATAATCTGTTACTCCTCGTCTTCGGCGTCGTCAGATTTCTTAACGCTAGCACGCTTCTTCTTTTTGGAGAGTTCCAGGCCAAAACGTTTAACAAGCATTTCGCAAATCTCGCTCGAACGGGCCTTGAGATAACTGCCCTTGCCGTTCTCGGCATCGAACTTAAGGCGCAGTGCGAGCTTGTCGGCGACCTCGGCGTCGATCTCGCCCTGGCTAAACTCGTACAGGCAACCGAGCATGTCGCGATACTCGAGGTCGCCGTGGTAGCACTGGATGGCCTCGTCCAGGATGGGCCAAGCCTCGCGCGAACGCTCGACGCTCGTGGCGCCCCATAGGCACAGCAGGCGGAAGGCGGCATAGCGCAGCGTGGAGGAAATCTCGTCGAACAGCGCGGTCTCGGCACCCTCAAAGGCATCGCCCAGCTGCTCGGGGCAGGTGGTGGCGAGCGCCGCCAGGGCATCGAGAGCCTCCCAGCGGGTCTGAGCCTCGGGGCGGTCGAGCGCCTCGATCAACGCGGGCACGCAGGGCACGACGCGCTGCGGATCGCGCTCGGCAAGCAGGTGCAGCACGCGGGCGGCAAACTGGCGCATGCGGCGCGTGGGGCAGCCGAGCTCCTGGACCAGTCGGTCGACGGCGTTCTCGTTCTCCTCTGCCAGCTGAAGCTGTGCCAGCTCCTCGTCGGTGAGCTGTTCGTCTTTGTTTTCTGCCATAGTTACCTCTTCTTACTATTTCTTAGCGTGCTTGCCAGCACCCTTGCTGTCATCGGTGACCGAGATGAGCTGTCGGTCTGCCGCGCCATTGCGACGCGCACGGCGGCGCTCCTCGGCGTCACCCGCGTCGGCGGCGGCGCGATGGGCCTTGTTGACGTTAAAGACCTCGTCGTGCTTGCGCCACGGACCGACGGACTCGCCAAAGCTCATCTTAAGACCGGCGATAAAACCGCCGAGCCAGCCGATCGGCGCAAACTGCACCAGCGGGAACAGCGAGAACACCCAGGTCAGCAGGACGACTGCCGCCGCTCCTGCAAAGTTGGCAATCCAGTAGTCGCGCTTGGTGATGACGCGCTTTTCGCAGGCCCACTGGCCGCACAAAAAGCCAATGTAGATCGCAAAGAGAAAGAGCACCAGCGCGAGCACCACGAACGTCCAGCTCATGGGCGCTACTCCTCGTGATGGTGGCCGCAGCAGCACTCGTGGCCGTCATCGTGACCGTGACCGCCGCAGCACTCGTGGTCTTCGCCGTGGTGGTGGCCACAACCGCACTCATGCTCGTCGCCGTGCTCGCCGCAACCGCAGCCCTCCTCGTGAGCACCATGCTCCTCGGGACGATACTGCGACCAGTCCAGTCCGGCGGCGATGGCGTCGGCCTCCTCCTTGTAGAGTACCGTGATGGCCTGGGTGCCCAGCTTGGCGCCGCCGATGGCGTCGAGCATGTCGTAGAGCGTAAAGGCCACGTCGGCGCCGGGCAGCGCAAGCTCGCGATCGTCGGCATAGGCGAGCGCCAAACGCAGGTCCTTAATGAAGTGCTCGACCATAAAGCCGGGCTTGTAGTCGCCGTCGAGCGCCTTGGGCGCCAGGCTCTCCATGGCGCCGGACTTGCCGGTGCCGCCCAGGATCATCTGACGGGTCTTCTCAAGATCAAGGCCGCTCAGCTCGGCAAACGCCAGCGCATCGGCCATGCCGACCATGCAGGCGCCCAGCGACACCTGGTTGGCGAGCTTGGCAGCCTGGCCCTTGCCGGCGCCATCGAAGCAGCAGATATTTGCCGCAAAGGTGGAAAGGATGTCGCGGACCGGGGCGATGTCGTTCTCGGTGGCGCCCACGATGGCCGTGAGCGTGCCGGCGATAGCACCGGACTCGCCGCCGGTGACGGGGCAGTCAAACGCCATGCGGCCGGAAACCTGGGCGGCCTCGGCAATATCGCGCGCGAGCTCGGGCGAGCTCGTGGTGAGGTCGATCAGGACCGCGCCGGGCTTGGTGCACGCGAGCAGGCCGTCGCCCGCCAGGTAGAGCTCCTCGACCTCGGAGGGATAACCCACCATGGTAAAGACGACGTCGGCGTTCGCCACGGCATCGGCCGGCGTATCGGCCCAGACAGCGCCGCGCTCGATAAGCGCCGCGGCCTTGGACTTGGTACGGTTGTTGACCGTGACGGGATAGCCGGCGTCCAGAATGTGGCCGGCGATGGGGGCACCCATAATTCCGGTGCCAATAAATGCGACAGAGAGCTTGTTTGCCATGAAACCTTTCCTTTTGGGTTGGGTGTTATTACCAGGTTGAATACTCGGTGCCAGCGTTTGGGCTGTGAGTTGAGGGCGATTACGGCCGCAGCGCCTGTCTACTGGCCGCGCACACGGCGGGCGATGCGGTCGGAAAGCGACGCCTTGTCGGCGCGGTTCTTGCCCCAAAACGCGCAGGCCACCATGCCAGGACCCACGTGCGAGCCGATGGTGGGGCCCACGGAGCTGCGGATAATCGTGACGTCGGCGCAGCCCTCCTCCTTGCGGATGGCGGCCTCGAGCCAGTCACCGTCCTTCTCGGCATCGGCCGTCATAATGGCGATGGGCATGGTGCGGTCGGGCACGTAGTTCTCGCGAAACGACTTGAGGATGGACTTGAGCGCCTTCTTGCGACCGCGGTTGACGCCGATCAGCGACAGCGAGCCGGCCAGGTCGTAAGACAGCTCGGGTTTGACATCGAGCTTTGCCGTGAGCTGTGCCGCTGCGGGCGGAATGCGGCCGCCGGCAGCCAGCGCATCGAAGCTCTCGAGCGTAAAGTAGCCGTGGACATAGGTCTTGGCCTCGTTTGCCCAGTCGACCAGCTGCTTGGCGGTAAGTCCCGCCGAGCGTTGACGGACGGCCTCGAGCGCCAAGAGCTCGCCGGTCGCGCAGGGCAGAGCGTTGTCGACCACGTAGAGCTCAAAATCGGGATACTCGGCGCGCACGGCATCTGCCGCCTGGCACGCGGAGTTGTAGCTCGACGACAGCGCCGAGGTAAAGCACAGGTAGACCGTGGGCGTACCCTCTTTGGCGCACTCGGTAAAGAACTCGATATAGCGACCGAGTGACACGGCGGAGGTAGACACGCGAGCGCCGGCGCGCATGCGGTCGTAGAACTCCTTGGGGCTCATGCTCGACCAGATATCGTCCGTGCGCTCCTCGCCATCGATGATAAAGGGGAAGCCCAAGATATCGACATCGAGGTTCGCAGCGACCTCGGGGCTAAAGTCGCAGCAGGTATCGACGACGATGCGGCAGCGGTCAGAATGGCCGGTAGATGCAGCCTTGTCCATCAAAGCGACTCCTTACGTAAAAAAGGCGGCCATCCGCATGGGATGACCGCCGGCCGTTAACTCATGCAAGTTAACGTATTTTACTCGTCAAGTGTTTCGATGCGGGGCTTGATGATGCCATATCCACCATTCTTACGGTGATACACCACATTGATGAGGCCAGTCGTCGCGTTCTCGAACACGTAGAAGTCGTGGCCCAGCAGATCGGTCTGTACCAGCGCCTGCTCCTCAGTCATCGGGGTGACATCGATGACCTTCTCGCGGACGAGCAGATCGTCCTCCTCCTCGGGCAGCAGCAGGTCGGCCAAATCCTCGACGCGCTCGACCGGTGCGACATCCGCTGCGCTGGCACCGCCCTGGCGGTTGTCCACGACCTTGGTCTTAAACTTGCGCAGCTGGCGGGTGACCTTATCGGCGGAGAGGTCGATGGCGGCGTACATATCTGCGCCATGCTCGGCAACGCGAATCACCGAACCGCGGGCACGAACCGTAACCTCGACGATTGCCGGGTTGGGGTTCGAGGGGTTCTTCTCATAGCGAAGCACAACGTCGACCGTCATGGGCTCGATATCGAAAACCTTGAGCGCCTCGCCGATCTTCTCATCCACATGCGCACGCAGAGCATCGGTTACCGTCGTCTTGCGTCCAGAAACCTTGATATCCATACGTGGCTCCAATCTGCCTCGGGGACTTACTGTACTGGCTATGTACCCACTGCCGTGCATTTAATCACCCGAATTCCCAAAGACCCGAATAACGATTGCTTGATACCGCATACCGAAGTCTCGCACTTTTCCGTGGCAAAGTGCGCTATAGGAAAGCGTCGGCTGAGTTGGTTTTTCTCCTGGAAATTGCCCTTGACCTGCTGGTTTTACGGAAACAAAAAAGCCGGGCTCCCCTATTGGGGAAGCCCGGCGGTGCGTGTTGAAACCGTGAAGAGGTGTCCTTTCCAACGTATAGGAGACGCCACCCCTAGCAATAACTAGCTATTGAGTTTGTTAATGTCGTCGTCGGTGATGGCGCCTTCCTGACTGGACGATTTGTCCTCGGAGGATGCGGTCTCATTGTTGGAATCGGAGGACTCGCTTCCGGAGGACATGGTCTCACTGGACTCAGAATCGCCCAGCTGCACGTTAGCGCCCGAAACCGTCTTAGTGGTGAGGTCGTAGGGCATCGTGCCGTACCAGACGCAGTGGACCGCCTCGAGCGTGCCGTCGGCCGTAATACCGTCGAGGGCATCGCTCACGGCACGGCACAGTTCGTCATTGGACGAGAGGCCCGCAACACTAAGCGTCGAGGGCGCCTCGAGCGAACCGACATAGGAGACCTCGCTCATCAGGCGTGCAAGGTAGCCGCCGGCCGTAGAGTCGCAGATCACATAGTCGACCTCGCCGGACTCGAGCGCCTCAAAGCACTCGTTGATGTTGGAATAGGTCTTTTGGTTGGCGGTGATGCTCTGCTTAGCAAGCGCCTCCTGCGAGGCCGAGGACATCTGAACGCCCAGGGTGGACGTGTTAAGGGTATCGGTGGAAACGCTGAGCGACCCACCATCGCTAGTTTTACCGAACACAGAAGCGGCATCGTACAGGCAGGCGCCGAGCGAGCTAATGTCCCCGTCCGTGGAGTTGATCTCGCCGATAAAGATATCGGCCTTTTTGTCGCCGAGTGCGGAACCTGCCGAGGACGCATCGACAAAGGCGACCTTAAGGCCCATGCGGCTTGCGAGGGCGCGGGCAGCGTCGACTGCATACCCCGTAAGCTCGCCGTCGGCGCCCTGCATTGCCTGTGGCGCATCGGAAGTATCGAGGGCGACCGTCAGGGTTCCGGGAGTGACCAGGGCATCATCCGACACCGCCGGCGTGACGGTCTCGTACTCGATCTGGTCGATCGTGGGAGTCGTGAACGTAGACAGCGGGTTGAACGCGCATCCGCTCAGGCCCAAAACGGCGATGACCGCTGCAGTCCCAGCACCTAACCGAGCCGCGTGCATCAAGCTGCCCCTCACCATGTCCACTACCCTGCCTTCTGTGTCGTATACGATCCGTGCGTTGCGCGGAATATCAGGTTGTTCCCACCAGCTGACCTGGTATTTGACCCCACACTTGCGCACCGGGGTGTTTGCTCGGGAGGCCGCAGCCACCTTCACGACTGACCCGCTCGCCCGCGAGGCGGTATTGCCCCAAAGAAAGTAGAACGGACGGTGCGGCTTACATCTAGGACGCGCCATGATCGCGCCGCGCGCACGCGGTCGCTTACGTGGATCCCTTTGACCGCGTCTGTCTTGGACTAGGACGGGCATTTCGCCCGTCCGCAACCACAGCCTGGTAGGAACGAAGCGCATTATAGCTAAGTTCAAGCTAAAGTTTAAGGTTAGGGGCGTCATTCGCATCGCGAGTACAGATTTGCAGGTCGGAGTGGGCTATTCGTGCCCCTATGAAGCCCGAAGCTCCCCTGTGGGGAGCTCCGGGGCACCCTTCTTAGGGTGCCGTGACCAAAAAATGGCAAATATGAGTACTGTCACCGATTTAGTAACAGGCAGTTTTGGCCTCTCGGACAGATTTCGCGCTCAGTGTCGCCAACCTGATGCTTAGTTATTCTACATTTGTTTATTATCTTCTTACTTTACGCCGCCTCCGAGTCCTAAATTCTTTGATTTTGCTGTTACTGATTTAGTGACAGTACTCATATTTGCCATATTTTGGCCAGGGCATATGATTAACCCCCCGTTTTCGACGCGAATTAGACCGGCTTAAGCCCAAAACACACCCGCAGCGTGTTAAGCAACGCCTCTTGCTTCTTTCTGCGGGCATCGACACGATTCCGGTACCGCTTTCGCATACGCTGGTGGATGCGCCATGCGAGCGCTTCCATCGCTTCCATGTCGCAAAGCATTTCGTTGTTGACCGTTGCGACCTCGATTCCCATAGTAATCAAGCCCGTGTTGCGTTTTTCATCATGGGTACGTCCCCTCCGGGAGGAATGGCCCAGCTCACCGTTGTATTCCAGGTCAAACCGGGCTGTCTCCTGATATGCATCGCAAACTGCATGGGGCATCCCCGAGATTGCCTGCGCGCGATCATCGAACTCGATCTTGTAGTCGGTCTTAAAGGGACCGCAGGCAAATCCTCCATAGGAAAACGGAAGCGAAAACAGGGCGAGCATGATGCACTCCATGGGCGAGCGCAGGTTTTCTGACAAGTAGGGACACAGACGCTGCAATTGTTTGGCCGCGTTTCCCTTGCATACCGCGAGGTAATCTGCCAAGCGATCGGGCGTCAGCACTGGCTCGACTTCAAAGTAGCCCACGTCTGTCGGTTGGTCCTTGTCCTTTGCAAGTTTGTTCGCAACGGGCGAGGTGTAGGGAGGCAGATACTTCCCGCGGTCGCTCAGTGAAATCTTAGAGCACAGTTCCTGGGTCAGGGCAAACGCCTGGATGCAGCCGACCTCGCGTGCAACGGCAACACAAAGGGCCTCGGGAGATAGGCTGTACACCCCCGGCTCCACCTCTAGAATCGAGCCGGCAGGCAACCCGGAAGACACGGACCAGCCCACGCCAGGCATGCGGCGGCGCTGCGCTGCAGACCCTACCAGCAAGCACAAATCCTCTTGCACCTCGCCGCTTGCGGCCCCAATCCGCACCAAGTCAGGAAGATAGATGTCCTCAGCCGAAGGCGACGAAGCGTTTAGTACGCGGCGCTCCTCATCGGGATCAAGGTCCTTCCAGCTGATATAGCCCATCTGCCGGCGCTCGGCGCGCATCATGCGCAGCGCCGAGGCGCCTGTTAGGATTACGGAAGCCGCTAGCTGTTCGCCTGTCGGCTCGTTGCGCCGCTCAATCTTTACTGCCACAAAACCACCCCTACCAAACACGTGCGATAGCAAGGCCATCGACTGCCGCAGCGCCGGCGCGCTTGAGTTCCGCCGAAGCCGCGGCCATCGTCGCGCCCGTAGTGATAACGTCATCGATAAGCAGCAGGCGGCGGCCGTGCACGTCCTCAACCGTCTCGTACATGCCTTGGGCACGCTCGCGGCGCTCCTCACGACCGAGTTCGCGCTGGTCGCCATGGCCGTACTTGACGAGGGCATCGAGCAGAGGAACACCCGACAGCTCGCAAAATGGGCGCGCAATGGCCTCCATATGATCGAAACCGCGCCGCCGAAACGCTGCCTCCGTCGCAGGCACAAACACCACCGCATCCGCACCGGACAGCACGCCTCCTAAGCGTTCGGGCGCTACGACCTGGGCATGCAGGGCGGTGTCGTAGAGCAACTCCGCCAGATACGGAGCCAGACGTCGCTCGCCCGCGTCCTTGTAAGCTTTAATGATGCGCGGCAGCGGATGCGCATAGACGGCGCACGCCAGGCAGCGGTCGAGCGCCTCCGACATTGCCGAGGACGTGCCCTCGACCGAACACTCAGTGCACAGCAAATCCCCAAACGGGGCACCGCATCGGATGCAGCTATGGCATGGGTCGATGAGCGTGAGCGCAGCCAGGCAGTCTTGGCAAATAAGCGTACCGGCGCGCTCGCAGCCGGCACATCGTGTTGGCGACAATGCCTCAAGCACCTCGCGTGCCGCCCGCTCGGCAAACGGTCGCAATTCGTCCGCAAACGGTAGGGCGCCGGCACCCTGCAGACGGCTCAATATGTTCAGATGGCTCTTCAAGACACAACCCTCCCTACGTTCGGTCGCAGGGAGGGTTGTTGATTCAGCGCTATGATACCCCGATGCGCTCGGGGCAAGGCGGGCTAAATCCGCTCGCAGGCGTTATTCGCCGGCGGGCGGTTGTGGTGCAGACGAAGACGGGGTCGAGCCCTCGCCACCATCCTGGCGCGGCTTGCGGGAACGGCGACGGCGACGGCGCTTCTGGCCCTGATCGGCCGAACCCTCGCTACCGCGATCCTCGCGCAGCTCGTGCTCATCGCGAGCGGCGCCACGCGAAGCCTTGGCGGCAGTCCCTCCGCCATCTCCGGGACGACGGCGCGTGACCTTGACCTCGCCATCCGAGACCTGATCGGCCACGGAGGGCACTGAGGGCTTCTGCTGCGCGCCCGAGGAATGGCGACGGCGCGGACGCGGCGCGCGCTCGTCATCGTTGCGTTGCTTGCCACCCTTGTCGGCAGGCGTATCGGAACCCGAACCACCCTTGGGGGCGGCACCAGCCTCGCGAGCAGCTGCGGCGCGGAAGGCGTCCTCGCGCTCCTCACTCGACAGGTGACGGCGACGACGGCGCGTGGGGTTCATGCCACCGCCGCGGTTTTGCTGCTGGGGCTGCTGAGCCTCGCGCTCACGGGAAGCGTTCTTGCCCGCGGCCGCGGCCTCGGTAACATCGCCCGAGCCCGCGCGCTTGCGACGACGACGGCCACCGGCGGCCTCCTCGACTTCGGGCACCTCGGCCTTGCCGCGGCCCTTTCCGCGGCCACGACCCTCGCCCTGGCCTTGACCGGCGCGAGCATCGGATTCAGCATCGCGACGACGGCGCTTGGGCATCGACGTACCGGCCAGACGGTCGGCACTCGACAGACCATCACCCACGTCGACGCCGTTCTCACGGTCGAGCTCCATGAGCGCCAGGCGCATCTCAGGCGACTCGATGCGCTCGAGCACGTCGCGCGTCACGCAGTCGGGGCGACAGTTGCAGCCCTGCTCGGCGGCCTTCTTTTTGCAGCCCTCCGAGCACGTCATGTCGGCCAGATTGACCTTGAAGACCTTGCCGTTCTCCAGACGCAGCACAAGCTGCTCGCGCGGCGTGTCATATTCCTGGATGCGCGCCTTGCCGAGCGGCGTGTCGATAAGCGTCTTCTTTTTGGGCGCGCGGCTCTTAAAGTCCTTGTACGCCTCGAACTCATAGCGCAGGCAGCACATCAGGCGGCCGCAAACACCGCTGATCTTGGACGAGTTGAGCGGCAGGTCCTGCTCTTTTGCCATGCGAATCGAGACGGGCTCAAACTGTCCGCCAAAACGCGTGCAGCAGAGTTCCTGTCCGCACTGGGCATAGCCGCCCACCAGGCGGGTCTCGTCGCGCACGCCGATTTGACGCATGTCGACGCGAATGTGCAGCGTCGAGGACAGGTCCTTGACGAGCTGGCGAAAATCGACGCGCTCCTCGGCCGCAAAGTAGAACACGGCCTTCTCGCCGCCAAACAGGTACTCGACGCCGACCGGCTTCATCTCGAGGTCGAGTTCCTTGACCAGACGGCGGAAATCAACCATGGCCTCGTCGCCCTGGATAGCCAGGTCGTCGGCAAGCTGCAGGTCGATGTCGCTCGCCACGCGCAGCACGGGTTTGAGTGGCTGACCGATCTCGTCTTGCGGCACCTCGAAGGGGTCGGCCGTGACCAGGCCAATCTCGGTTCCGCGCTCGGTCGAGCAAATGGCGTAATCGGCCTCGAGGATATCCAGATCCTGCGGATCGAACCACAGGTCGCGCGAGGCGTAGGTAAACTTAACGGGTACGACTAACGGCATTTCAGTGCCTTCCTGATATCGAACAGCATGACCTCGATGGCCAGCTGGGGAGTAACGTTTCTGGCGATGTTGCGCTCGGCGGTTGCGACCGCCTTGAGCGCCTGGGTGGCACCCGCAACATTGGTCGCGGCGGCAAGCCGACCGATCGTGTCGCGCACGTCTTCGTTCACCACGTCGGCCGCCTCATCCTGAAGCGTCAACAGCACATCGCGCATGAGCGTCCGCGCGCTCGCCAGCGCTTCCATGATACCCGAACGCTCGCGCGCGTTGAGTTCGCGCCTGTTGCGGTCCTCAAGCTGCTTCAATGCTCCACGCGACAGGTAGTCGGCGTTTTGCTCAAGCACCTTTTCCTGCGTGGACTTGACCTCGGCGAGCGGCGCCTTAACGGCGACGATGAGTGACTTGGCGAGGCTGAGCACATCAGCCTCGTCGGCGGCGATAAGCGAATCGATGGCGCGAACCATCTGGCGGCGAGCGTCCTGGCGCTCGGCGCTCTTAAGGAACTCGATGCCGCGCGTGGGGCTCCCCGCCACGGCGACCGCCATGCGACAACGCGCGAGGTCCTGGCCGGTGGCGCGGCTCACGGCCTGCGCGGCCACGGCGGGCGACACCAGCCGAAACGGCACGCACTGACAGCGGCTCACGATGGTGGGCAGCATCACGTCTGCCGAGGTGCCCAGCAAAATGAACATAACGCCCTCGGGCGGCTCCTCGAGCGTTTTGAGCAGCGCGTTGGCGGTGTTGGCGCGCAGCTGCTCGGCGCGGTCGATGATGTAGACCTTGGCCTTGGCGCGGATGGGCGCCAGCGGCACGTCATCGAGCAACTCGCGGGTCTGGGCAATGAGGTAGCCCGTGGCACTCTCGGGCGTGTAATAGTGCACGTCGGGATGCGTATGCCGAGCAACGCGCACGCAGCTGTCGCATGCGCCGCAGCCATCCTGCTCGCACAGGAAGGCCTGGGCGAGCGCCCATGCAGCGTCGAGCTTGCCGGCGCCGGGAGCACCCAAAAACAGGTAAGCGTGCGATGCGCGGCCGCCGGCGACGGCATTGGTCAAAAAGTCGCGCACGCGCTCTTGGGTGTCGAGCTTGGCCAACAGGCTTGTCTGAGCGGGGGCCATGTTACTCGGCCTCCTGGGCAAGCGCGGCGGCAACGGCGTCTTGGGAGATATCGAGACCGTGCGCGCGGACCTGCTCGACCGTCTTCGCAAAGACTTCCTCGATGGGCGCGGTGGCGTCGATGAGCTTTACGCGGCCTGGCTCCTCGGCGGCAATGCTGCAAAATCCCTGGTAAACGCGCTCTTGGAACGCCATGCCCTTTGCCTCCATGCGATCTGCCGCGCCACGGGCGGCCATACGCAGCGCCGCCTGCTCAGGTGTGATGTGGTAGACGAGCGTGAGCGCCGGATGCGTTCCCGCGACGGCCAGCTTATTGGCATCGCGTACCATCTGGCGATCGAGGCCGTCGGCAAACGCTTGGTAGCAGGTCGTGGAATCGTAGAAGCGGTCGCACAGGACCACCTTACCGGCCGCGAGGGCGGGGGCTATGACCTCGTGCACCAACTGGGCACGGGCCGCCTCGTACAGCAATAGCTCGCAGGTGTCACCCATCGCCGTGTTGGCGGGGTCGAGCAGCAGGGCGCGAATCTTTTCGCTGATGGCGGTACCGCCCGGCTCGCGCAGACTCACCACCTGGTAGCCGGCAAGATCGAGCGCACGGGCAAGCAGACGCGCTTGCGTAGACTTGCCGGCGCCGTCGACGCCCTCGAGCGTGATGAAGCTATGTTGAGCGGGCTCAAAAGCCATGGGCGCAGCCCCTTCCTACATGGCGCGTAAATGCAGATATATCAACCAAATCATGATACCCCAGGGGCAGGCGCGCCCCAACCACCAGGCGGCAGTTAGGGACGTTCCCAAACTGCCGGCCGAAAAGGAACGTCCCCAACTGTCATGATGGGGAATTTTGGACGATGGGTATAATCGTCGTATTGCATTGAAATGTGGCGAAAGGAGTGGCAATGTCTCGGTATTGCTCCTCGTGCGGCAAGCTTCTTGCAGATAATGCCAAGTTCTGCACCTCGTGCGGTGCACCCGTTGAGCAAACAACCGCGAGCGATAGCCAGCCCGCTTTTGAGCAGACCGGCTCCCTTGATATGCCGCAAGCCAAGGCGGACGACCCCCTCGCCTATCGCCCCGACCCCGCCGCAAGCCCCGCGGCCGTCGAGACCACGCAGCGCATACCCGTCGCGAGCGGCTCGCCCCAACAGCAGCCGGCTCCCTCATACGCGCCCGCTTCGCCACAGACCCCCGCTCCCAAAAAGAGCGGCACCGGGCCGCTTATCGCCGTTATCGTTGTGCTGGTGGCGATCATCATCGCTCTGGTCATCTTCTTTGCAATCAGACCGTTCGACAACGCCGCCACGCAGACGACTGCCGAGGTAGCTAAGCTGCACCATGACGTCGACGACGATGACCTAAAGCCCCTCGGCGATCCCAACAGCCTGTACGACGATGATGACGATGACGACGAGGATGGCGGCGAAGCAACGCTCTCCGAGCAAAACCTCTACCGCCGACTGAGCGAATACTACGACCTGCTCGAAGACCTCGACAGCCAGGTCCGCGCCTGCGCGCAGGCCTTCAATGGCAGCTATCTGGAAGAAGATCGCACCACCCGTCAAAATCTCGCCGACGTCGCCGAGCGCACGGAGGACACCATCGAGCAGTATTACGACATCGTCGAGGATCTGGACGTCCCGACGAGCTCCAGGAACTACAGCTCCTGGAAGGACATCGTTGCCCTGTACGACGACCTGGATCACCGCATCGACGCAATCTGTGATGCCTGGGAGATCAGCCTGAAATACGCCAAGCCTGCGGACCATAAGAATGAGATCGTGGCGCCGCTGTCACACGACAACGTGGCGGGCACCAATGACAATAAGTACCGCCTAGACTTTGAGGAGCGCTATCCCGGCGCCAAACCCGTCGAAGTGAACTAGCGCTTTGTCGTTCCCGAGCCAGCAGTTAGGGACGTTCCTAAACTGCCGGCAGAAAAGGAACGTCCCTAACTGCCGGTCAAAAAACGAGCGAGGATCGCAGGGTCCTCGCTCGTTTTTAGGGCAATGTTTCGACTGCGCCGCTACTTGTCGGTAGCCGCTTTCTTGGCAGTCGACTTCTTCGCCGTCGACTTCTTGGCGGTCGTCTTTTTGGCCGTCGTCTTTTTGGCCGCCGTTGTCTTCTTCGCCGTGCTCGCCTTGGTTGTGGTTTTGCGGCCGCGGGCGGGCTTCTTCTCCTTGGTCGGGCAGTCCATGTTCACGCAGATGCGCCACGGACCGCGCGCCGTGTTGACCACCACGATGGGGGCGCCGCACTCGGGGCAGGTCTCACCCGTCGCCTCGAGCTTACCGCGCGCCGGCAGAGGATAGCTCACGCCGCAGTCATCGTAGTTGGTGCAGCGGATAAAGCGCTTGCCGCTCTTCTCGCTCTTGTGCGCGATCAGGTCGCCATGGCGTCCGGCCTCGGCGCACACCTTACACTCGCCCACCTTAAGGTCGGGCTCGTAGTTGGTGGGGCACGTCGGGTTCACGCAGATCTCGAAGGCCTTCTGGCGGAACGGCTGGCACTTAATGCGCGGCGCGCCGCATTCGGAGCACACGGCGGCCTCGCCCTCGAGCGGGCTCACCTTGACACCGCTCGGCACCGGATAGGTCACGTCGCAGTCGGGCCAGCCCATGCAGCCGATAAAGCTGCCGCGGGTCTTGGCGCTCGTCTTCATAACCAGGTCCTTGCCGCACTTGGGGCAGGCGCCCACGCGCGCATCGGCCGTGACGGCGTCGCTGATGGCGTCGCCCAGCTCCTGCGTATGTTTGAGCAGCTCGTCGAGTACGCCGGCCAGCAGCGCGCGCGAGTGCGTCACGACATGCTCTTCGGTGTCCTCGCCGCGCTCCACGCGGGTCATATCGCCGTCAAGCTCGCTGGTCATATCGGGGCTCGTGATGCGCGGGGCAAACTGCGACAGCGCGTCGATGATGGCGATGCCCAGCTGGCTCGGCTCCACGGGATCGTTTTTGAGGTAGCGCACGGCATACAGGCGCTCGATGATGCTCGCACGCGTGGACTTGGTGCCCAGGCCGCGCTTTTCCATCTCCTGCACGAGCTTGCCCTGGCTGTAGCGAGCGGGCGGCTCGGTCTGCTTGGCCTCGAGCTTAATGTCGAACACGTCGACCGTATCGCCCTGCTCAAGCGGCGGCATCTGCTCATCGCGCTTAAGGCCGTACGGATAGGCCTCGCGGAAACCCGGGGTCACGAGCACGTCGCCCGAGGCCACGAACGGCTCGCCGTTAACGTCGAGCTCAAGCTTGGTGTTCTCGATGGTCGCGGGACCCATGAGCGTCGCCAGGAAGCGGCGGGCGATGAGGTCGTAGAGCTTGCGCTGGCCGCCGTCGAGCGTGGACGGATCGCCCTCGCCCGTGGGGTAGATAGGCGGGTGGTCGGTGGTCTCGACCTTGCCGCGCGTGGGCTTCATGGGGCCGGCGAGCACCTTTTTGCACACGGGCGCCAACGCCGGGTTGATCTTTGCCAGGTCGCTTACCACGGCGCCCAGATCGAGCGTCGCGGGGTACACGGTGTTGTCGACACGCGGATAGCTGATGAGACCCGCCATGTAGAGGGACTCGGCGATGCGCATGGTGCGTGCGGGCGATATGCCCTCGGCCGCAGCGGCTGCCTGCAGCGAGGTGGTCGCGAACGGCGTGGGCGGCTGCTGCTTGCGCGAGCGCTTCGTCACCGCGGCGACGGTTGCCGTCTTGATGCCGTCAACGTGGCCGTATGCCGTCTCGGCAGCATCTTTATCGGTAAAACGCGCCGTCTTGTGCGCGATCTTAAAGCGGTCGTCCTCGGCGGCGCCCTGCGCGGCACCCATACCGCGAATCTGCCAATAGTCCTCGGGCACAAACGCCATGCGCTCGCGCTCGCGCTCGACCACCAGGGCAAGCGTCGGCGTCTGCACGCGGCCGGCAGAGCGCACGTTACCAAAGCCGCCAAACTTGGCGAGCGTCAGGTAACGCGTGAGCACCGCACCCCAAATGAGGTCGATGTGCTGGCGGCTCTCGCCGGCGTCGGCCAGATTCTGGTCGAGCGAGACGAGATTATCGAAGGCCTGCGCGATCTCGGCCTTGGTAAACGAAGAGTATTGGGCGCGGGCAACCGGCAAGTCGGGCGCCACCTCACGCACCTTGTTGAGAGCGTCCGAACCGATCAGCTCACCCTCGCGATCGAAGTCCGTGGCGATGATGACGCTGTCGGACTTCTTGGCAAGGTTCTTGAGCGAGCGAATGAGCTCCTTCTCGGCCGGCAGCTTAATAACGGGCGCCCAGGTGAGATAAGGCAGGCTCTCGAGCTTCCAGCCCTTGATGGAGATACCGTCGGCAAGGAACGGCTTGCGCTTGGTGTCGTAGGGCGGACGTGCCAGGCCATCGGGCATGTCGGCCGGCAGCATCTCGCCGTCCTCGGTGACCGAATACCAGCCCAGCTTTTTATCGAACAGCACGCTGTCGCAAAAATCGGGCGCGAGGATGTGACCGGCAAGGCCGATCGTCACGCACTCCTCGCCCTTCCACTCAAAACGGTATATGGCGGTGTTGTACACCTTGTCCTTTTTGGGCTTGCCCGTGGACAGACGCTCGGCGATCTGGCGCGCGGCGTCGTTTTTCTCGGCGATGATGAGCTTCAAAAGAGGCTCCTATCTCATGTCTCTGCGGCTGCGCCCGCGCTTATGGCGGCCGACTTACGCCCTTGCTTGCTCGATCTGCCCGATGAGCCAATCGCACCAGGCATCCATGCCCTCGCCCTTGCGCGCGCTCACGGCAAACCGCGGCGCCTGCGGATTGAGGTCATCGAGTGTCTTAGTATACCTATCCATGTCAAAATCGAAAGCCGGGGCCACGTCGACCTTATTGAGCAGCTGCGCGCCGGCGTGCTGGAAGATGCCCGGGTACTTGATGGGCTTGTCGTCGCCCTCGGGCACCGAGAGAATCATGATGGACAGGTTCTCGCCCAGGTCAAAGTCGACCGGGCAGACCAGGTTGCCCACGTTTTCGATAAAGATGACATCGATGTTTTGAAGGCCCACCGCTTGGTCGAACGCGTCAACGGCCTCCATGATCATGTTGCCCTCAAGATGGCACAGGCCACCGGTGTTGATCTGGATGGCGGGCATGCCGGCTTCCTTCATGATGATGGCGTCGACGTCCGAGGCGATATCGCCCTCGATGACGGCACAGCGCAGGCCGGCTTTGTCACGCAGGCGCTCGTTGGTGCCCAGGATCGTGGTGGTCTTGCCCGAACCGGGGCTCGACAGCACATTGATCACATAGGTGCCTGCCTCATTAAATCGCTGACGCAGCTGGTCTGCCAGACGCTCGTTGCGCGACAGGATCGGCGATGCGATATCAATCGTTTTCTCGGCCATACTCGGCACTCCTTACTTCTGCCATTTGGTGACGGCTAATCGTCGGGGGTTTCGATTTCGATACTTGCGATGTCGAGTTCGCGGCCGTGCAGTAGGCGCACGTTGGCACCACCACACTGGGGACAGCGACAGTGGAAGCGATCGTGGTCGAAGACGTCGCCGCAGTCCAGGCACTCGCTTTGTGGATGGACTTCCTCCACGGAAAGCTCGCAGCCTCGCGTGAGCGGGTCCTCGTCGCGAAACGTCTCCCACGCAAAGTCGAGCGCCTCGCGCACCACCTCGGTCATATCCCCGATACGCAGCGTTACCAAAACGGCGCGCGAGGCCCCCGCCCCACGCGCCGCGCGAATCACTGTATCGAGTATGCCGTTGACAATGCCAACCTCGTGCATACCGATTTACTCCTCGTCGTCCTCGTCGTCCGAGAACAGGTCCAGACGGCTCACGAACAGGCCCTCCTTGCCCTCGCGCGCAGTAATGACCACGCGAGCGATGGCGAGCGAAATCTCGTAGAGCGAAAGCAGGGCACCGTACATAAGGCCCAGCGTGACGGGCGAGCCGTCGGGCGTGATCACAGCCGAGCCCACGAGCAGGCCCACGTACACGTAGCGCCAGGCGCCGCGGAAAGCCGCGTAGGACACGATGTGGAAAACGGACAGGTAGAAAATGATGAGCGGCAGCTCAAACGCCACACCAAAGCCGATCATAAAGAGCAGCTCCATGTTGACGTAGTTCTCCAGATCGGGCAGCGCAGTTGCGACGGCAGAGGTCTCGCCGATGAGCCACTCAAAGCCCGCAGGAATGATGATGAAGTAGCAGAAGATGGCACCCAGGAAGAACAGCACCGTCGAAGCGAGCACCGTGGGCACGACCCACTTGCGCTCGTTGGGGCGAAGCGCCGGCAGGAAGAACGCCAAGATCTGCCAGATGATCATGGGCGTGCACATGACAACGGCCATCTTGATGGCCAGCGAGAAGCGCAGGCCAAAGCCGCCGAGCGTGGTGGTGATGTAGAACTTACCGTCCGGCACAAACGAGCGGATGGGGTCTTCCAGGATATCGAGCACCACGGGCGTGGCGAAATACAGCACGATGGCGGCGGCAAACACCGATACGACCACGATGGTCAGGCGGCGACGGAGCTCTCCCAGGTGATCGAAGAGCGGCATGCGCGCAGGTCCGATAGGCATTACTCATCGCCTCCCTTCGGGGCGTCGGCGGCAGCGGCTTCGTCCTCGACCTCAAGCTCACGAGCGAGCTGGTCGACGACGGCCTTGCGCTTGCGGGGACGACGGGCGTAGAGGTCGGCCGTCGTGGGCTCTGCCGGCTCGGACTCGGGCTCTGCGGCAGGCTCGGGCTCGACGGCGGCAGTGGCAGCATCGGCAGCGGACACAGCAGCGGCGGGCCCAGCGCCCTCGGCCTCCGTCTCCTCGGCAGCAGCCTCGCCCTCAGCAGCACCCTCACTCGCGGCCTTCTCGGCGGCAAGGCGGGCACGGCGCTCGGCAAAGGTCTCCTTCTTTGCGGGCGCGGCCGTCTTGACGGCATCGGCGTCAGCATCGGAATCGTCATCGACAGCAGCCTTCTTGGGCTTGACCGGCGCCGAAGCGGCCTCACTTACCGGATCGATAATCTCGGACTGAACAACTGCCGTCATCTTTTCCTGCGTCTCGCGGAACTGACGGATGGCACGGCCGATCGTGCGGCCCATCTGCGGGAGCTTATCCGGGCCAAACAGCAAAAAGCCGAAGACCACGATGATTGCCAGCTCACCCTCTCCAATACCAAACACACATACCTCCAAGGCTCGATGTGAGTCGAGCCCGCACCGCGCCATTCGGCCGGAACTCGTCTATTCATTCGGTCAAGTATAGCGCCCGAACGCCAAAACGTTCGAGCGCATCACAAACATATGCCAAACGGCACGCCCCTTTTGGGGGCAAAGATTATGCAGCGGTGATCGAAATCTCCTGGTCGACACCCAACAGCTGAACCACGCGCATCACCGGGGGTTGCACGTTGGCGCAGCTAAAACGCTTGCCATGATCGGCTGCGTGGTGCGCGGCGCCCACAAGCACGCCAATGCCCGTCGAGTCGATATAGCTCACCTGGGCAAAGTCGAGCTCAACGGCCTCGGTGGGCTGCTCAAGCGCCAAGTCGATGGCGTTACGCAAACTGTCGGCGTTAGAGATATCGATTTCGCCGGTCACCTTAATGGTGTAGAGCTCCGGCGTGGGGTTGGTGGAAATACCCAAATCCATGTATACGCTCCTTTGCGTATCGAAAGTGCGGAAAAGTACGCGGCGCGGACTTGCAGAGCTCTGCGCGCTAGGCGCGCTCGGCACGCGTGATCTCGGCAGCGACGAGCTTGACGGCCAGCACCAGTACGTCGAGCGCGGCCTCCAGGTCCTCGACCGTGGGATAACTCGGCGCGATGCGGATGTTGGTGTCGCGCGGGTCCTTGCCATAGGGCCAGGTGGCACCAGCCGGCGTGAGCTTAACGCCCAGATCGGCACAAAGCGCGGCGACCTTTTGGGCCGAGCCCTCAGGACCATCGAAGCTCACAAAGTAGCCGCCGCGGGGATGCGTCCAAGTGGCGCAACCCGTGTTGCCCAGACCCTCGGTGAGCTTGCGCTCAACGGCCTCAAAGCGCGGGCGCAAAAATTCGGCATGCTTTTTCATATGCTCCTTGACCGCCTCGATGGTGGGAAGGAAACGCACGTGACGCAGCTGGTTGAGTTTGTCGGCGCTGATAAGGCCGGCCTTGAGGCGCTTGGAGAACTCCGCGATGACCGCAGGGCTCGCGCCGATAAAGCCGATGCCGGCGCCCGGGAAGGTAATCTTGGACGTCGAGGCAAAGGCCACCACGCGGTCCTCGGTGCCCGCCGCGCGAGCGAGGTCAAAGATATTGGCAAGCTCGTCGGTCTCGTCGTACAGGTCGTGCACGCAGTAGGCGTTGTCCCAGAAGATGCGGAAATCGGGCGCGGCCGTGGGCATCTCGACCAGGCGGCGCACGGTGTCCTCGCTAAAGGTGATGCCCGTGGGGTTGGAATACTTGGGCACGCACCAGATACCCTTGATGGAATCGTCGGCGGCAACGAGGCGCTCGATCTCGTCCATGTCGGGGCCGGCCTCGGTCATCGCAACGGGGACGTTCTCGATGCCCAAGTCGGCGGTGATGCCAAAGTGGCGATCGTAGCCGGGAACGGGGCACAGGAACTTGACCTTCTTGCCGTCGTGCGCGGCCTCGTAGGCATCCCAGGGCTCGCTGCCGCACGAACCACAGCGCCAGAACATGCCGGCGATGTCGTGCTCGATCAAAAGGCTCGACGAACCCAGCACGAGCGTCTGCTCGGCGGGGCAGCCCAGGAACTCCCCTGCCAACTTGCGTGCCGAGGGAATGCCCTCGAAGCAGCCGTAGTTGGAGCAGTCGACGTTGCCGTCGTGCAGATCGACCTCGGCATTGAGGATATCGAGCATGGGGCGCGAGATGTCCACCTGGGAGGGCGACGGCTTGCCGCGGGCCATGTCGAGCGCCAGGCCCTTGGCCTTGACCTCGGCGACCTCGGCTTTGAGCGCCTCGATGGCGGCATCGAGTTCGGTGGTTTCCATCTTCTGGTAGATCGTCTGCATGGGTGCGACCTTTCGCGAAGCGGGACGTTGCAGTTCGTCTAAGTATAGACCGCCACCGCCGCAACGGTATGAAGCCGTGATAGATTAAGTTCATCGCAATGAATTACGACATCGCCGCACATGCCGGCGTGGGGCGCCTAAGGAGGCATTATGGAATACGGTTCGTTTAGGGCTGAGGAATTCGGCGACCTGCAGCGCCTGATCGACGGGCTGTTTTACGACCGCCACGCCATCGACCGCCTGGACCTAATCGTGCAGGCCGAAATCTTGGACCTGGCGCCCGACCTTATGGAGATCGTGAACCTTTTGCCGCCCGGCTATTACGACCGCCAGTCACTTTGCGACCAGCTGAACTCCGCCTTAGCCGCCCACGGCTGGGGCGCCGTCTACGGCACCGTGGAATAGAACCACTCATTGGGGACAGACTTAAATGAGTAGTCCCAACCTGCCGGCACTTGGGCAGTCATTTAAGTCTGTCCCCAACGACTACCCAGTGACTAAAACGCCGCCTGTGATGGTATTCACAGGCGGCGTTTTCAAACTTGTATGTGCTCTTACTCGTCCTTGGGCGCAGGGTGTTTGCAGACCACGCTCATGTAGATCATGCCCAGCACGGCCGCGGTGACCGAACCGGCAAGAATGGCGGCCTTGGCGGCCAGGACCTCAAACTGGGCCGTCGGGAAGGCGAGGCCGCTGATGAGGATCGACATGGTAAAGCCGATACCGCCCAGAATGCCCACACCGGCGATCATATGCCAGTTGACATTGTGCGGCAGCTCGGAAATCTTGAGCTTAACCAGGGCAAACGTCATGCCAAAGATGCCAATCGGCTTGCCCAGCAGCATGCCAAAGTAAACACCGAGCGTCACCGGGTCGGTCAGCAGCGTGCTCATGTCCACGCCCACTAGGCGAACCTGCGCGTTTACGAACGCAAAGATCGGCAGGATCACAAAGTTGACCGGCGTGGAGATCAGACGCTCCATGCGGATGAGCGGCGGGGTCACGCGGTGCATGACGCGCTCGACCTTGGTAGTCGAGACGGTAAAGTCGTGCTGACCCAGGATGTGCGCCTCGTCGTCGTAGCGGTCGTCGAGCAACGGCAGGCACTCGCCCAGCCAGTCGGTAAGGCTATCGAGCTTAACGCCGCACTTGGCCGGAATGGTGAAGGCCAGGATGACGCCGGCGAGCGTGGCGTGCACACCACTCTTAAACATACAGAACCACAGCAGCAGACCCAGCACCGAATACGGGGCAAGACGGTAGTGCTGCGTCTTGTTGAGCCACACGAGCGCGCAGGTCACAACCGCAGCGGCGCCCAGCCAAAACGTGCTGGGGCTCTGGCCGTAGAAGATGGCGATAGCGGCGATGGAGATGAGATCGTCGGCGATGGCGAGCGTCGAGAAGAACACGCGCACGCCGTTGGGCACGCGGTTACCCAAAAGCGATAGCACGCCCAGCGCAAAGGCGATATCGGTTGCCATGGGAATAGCCCAGCCGTTGTGCGCGCCGGCATGGTTAAAGATCAGGTAGATGCAGGCGGGAACGACGACGCCGCCCACGGCCGCCAGCATGGGAAGCATGGCCTGACGCGGATTCTTAAGCTCACCGACCGTCATCTCGTACTTAAGCTCGATGCCCACCAGCAAAAAGAAGATCGCCATGAGAAAGTCGTTGACAAAGACCTCGACGGTAAGGCCAGCCGTAAGGCTGCCAAGACCCACATACAGCGGGGTCTCCAAAAAGTGATGAATAGCCTCGTAGGCATCGGTGTTGGCGCAGATGACCGCGGCGATGGCTGCGATCACCATGACGGCGGCGGAAATCGTGCCGTTCTCGGCAATGCGCTCCCAAATGTCGTGACGCTCAAAACGCTTGCGCTCACGGGTGTTGAACAGCTGCTCGGTTGCTGCCATGGGCGGCTCCTTTCGCGGGAAGGCTCCCGTCTTAAAAAAGCACGGCCCGCCCAAGTGGCGGCGCCGCGCTCCAACGTATTACGCTTGCATCTAGCCTACCCTGCGCGACAAGCGCGCGAGCGCGGCCGAAAAGCGGAACCACAGGTTGAACATTATTTGTTCAACGGCACGGGCGCCCCTGTCCAATAGGCGACGTGGTCCCGCGCATAAAAAACGACCGGAGCGCGGAGCATCCGCGATCCGGTCGTGAGCAGGTGGCAAAACCTAGCAGGCGGCCATGATGGGGGCAGCGACCTGCTTCTTGCGGGAAAGGACGCCCGGCATCCAGACGCCGTCGTGCTCGTCGGCAATGCCCAGGCCCTTCTGAGCGGCCTCGGTCTCGCCCTCGAGCAGGACCTGCGAGCCCTCCTCCATGATGTCGGTGATGCACAGGACGATGCCGTCGGCGCCCTTCTCGGCGGCGTAGGCGCGCATGGCCTCGCGGATCTCGTCAATCATGCCAAGCGCACGGCTTTTGTCGACAGTCTCGTACTGGCCGATGAGCAGCTTCTTGCCGGCGGGCTCGAACATCTTGATGTCGTTGCCGACCATCTCGGCTGCGGTGAAGGAGCCGGACGGACGGGTGAGGAAGACCTCCATGCCGAACTTGACCGGATCGACGCCCACCTGCTCGCCGAGCTTGGCGGCGACGGCGCGGTCGACATCGGTGGTGGTGGGGCTCTTGAGCATGAGCGTATCGGTCATCATGGCCGAGAGCAGCAGCTTGGCCTGGACGTCGGAAAGCTCAACGCCGAGCACACCGGCGAGCTTGGTGACGATAGTGCAGCTGGAGCCCCAGGGCAGGCAGATGTAGTGCAGCGGGCCGGCGGTCTCGAAGTCGCCGATGCGGTGATGGTCGACGACGCCAAAGACCGTGGCGTCCTTAAGGCCGGCGACGGACTGGGCAGACTCGTTGTGGTCGGTAAGGACGACGAGCTGGCCGGCCTCGACGGAATCGATCACGCGGGGCTCGGCAATGCCGGCGTCGGCGAGCAGCTTGGCGGACTCGGCCGGAAGCTGGCCCAGTGCGCAGGCCTCGTAGGTGTTGCCGGCATACTCAACCTGGTTGAGCAGCTGGGACAGGACGACGGCGCTCATGATGGCGTCGTTATCGGGATTCTGGTGACCAAAGACAAGAACGTTTGCCATGGAAATCCTCCACTTGATATGTGTACTTGGACGTAGCTATGGTAGCACGCTGACGCCGAACCCTATGAGATGGAAGGGCCGCAGCACAAATTGGGGCAGGAGCTGAGGCAAAGTCTGTCCCCTCTGCACCATGTGGTGCAAACTAACCTGCCCCCTTGCGCCAGCTATTTGCCGGCGGCGCGCAGGGCTACGTAGGCGGCACCGATGATGCCGGCGTCGTTGCCGAGCGAGGCGACCTCGATGGGCGTCTCGCGCGAGGCGGATAGCGCATAGTGCTGGAAGTGTTCGCGAACCGCGTCGAGGTAGACGTCGGCCGAGGCGGAGGCGCCACCGCCGATCAGGAACATCTCGGGGTCGACCACGTTGGCGATAAGCGCCAGAGCGCGACCGAGATAGTCGGCCATGGTATCGGCCGCGGCCAGCGCAAGCTTGTCGCCCTCGCGACAGGCCTGGAACACGTCCTTGGAATCGGAGGGGCCGGTGAGCTCGATGGGCCCGACGCCCGCCTTCTCGCACTCGGCAAGGTAGTTGCTCACCACGCCGGTGGCGCTGGAATACTGCTCCAGGTGGCCATGGCCGCCGCAGCCGCAGGTGCGCTCCTCGGCAGGATTCAGGCACATATGGCCGATCTCGCCGCCGGCGCCCACAACGCCCGATACCACATCGCCGTTGACGATAACGCCACCGCCCACGCCGGTACCGATGGTGACCATCACCACGTTCTGCACGCCCTTGGCAGAGCCGAGCCAAGCCTCGCCCATAGCAGCGGCGTTGGCATCGTTTTCGTACTTAACGACCGCGTCGGGGCAGTGCTCCTGAATGGCGATCTTAAGCTCGGGCAGGTTAATGGCAATGTTGGCCTTGACCTTGGCGTCGCCCGAAGCCGGGATGGGGCACGGAACGGCCAGGCCAATGCCCGCCACAAAGGCGCGCGGAATCTGTGCCTTGGCGACCACTTGGTCGATGGCCTCGGTCACCGCGGCAAAGCCCGCAGCGTCAACGATGGGAGGCGTGGGCACGCTGGCCTTGGCAAGCAGGTTGCCGTCCTCGTCGAACAGGCCCTCCTTAACCGAAGTGCCGCCGACGTCAATGCCGATGTAGTACTGCTTAGGTTCCATGGGAGCCCACCTTTCTCGTTTAAACATTGCCAGTATGGTACCGCTCCCAAGGCAAAAACCTGCCAAAAAGGGACAGGTTTGTTTTGGCAGGTTTTATCTGGGAAAACGCGAATGTCCGCTCAGCAGGCCGCGAAAGGCCTTCGCCAAAAACAACAAGCGCCGAGAGGCGGAGGCTCCCGGCGCCCGTGAAAGGGACTGTATTGTCTGTTGGATTGCACGGTCCGTCGCGGCGATAACGCCAGCTAGGCCTTCAGTGCCTGCAGCTGCTTGTGGACCTCGATGAGCTCTGTGGCCATGACGCGCATGGTCTCGGTGCCGGCCATCTGGTCCTCGGCATGCAGCAGAATCAACGGAGCCTCACCGTTACGCTCGCCGTTGGCCTCCTTCTTCAGAAGCCCCATGTGAACATCGTGGCCACCGTTATAGGCCTCGTCGCCCTGCTTGATAAGCTCCTCGGCGGCGTCAAAATCACCCTCCTTGGCCTTTTGCACGGCATTGATGTACATGCTCTTGGCGGTACCGACGTAGCTGATGATCTCGAAACAGGTCATCTGCAACTCGTTCATATCCTCCATATGCTGCACCTAGCCCATCACGCTAACGCAGTGGTCGATGATGCCGGCGGCGTTCATGCGACCGTAGTCAACCATGTTGATGACCTCGACCGGGAAGCGGCCAGCGGCCTCCTTCTCAAAATCGCCCTTGGTGTAGCCGATCTGCGGGCCAAGCAACAACATGTCGCACTCGTCCAGGTGATCGTGAGCCTCGTTCATGGGACGAGCCTCGATCTCGATATCCAGACCACGGTTTGCAACCTCGGCCTGCATCTTCTGGACCAGCAGACTCGTGGACATACCGGCATTGCAGCAGAGCATGATCTTCTTCATGGTTTCCTCCTTATAACTGCGCGGCGCGCAGACGACAACTGGTTGTATTTCTTGCGGTTATTGTGCCCTCTTTCTGCGCCCTTACGCAAAAGAGAGGTGCGGGCACCGGCACCGCGTACCGGCGCCCGCAACGGTGAAAGGGACGAACGTTAGGCGTTCTACTCGGCGAGAGCCTCCTGCTTGGCGATTGCCTTCTCGGAAATCTTCATAAAGGGCAGGTAGACAGCCATGCCAATGACAATCTCGAGGGCCTGCCACACGCCGGCGCGCCAGTCAAAGCCCGTAGCGAGCAGGGCATTGATGACGGGAGGCATAGTCCAGGGCACCTGGGCGATGCAGGGGCTGATGATGCCTGCGCAGGTAAGGCCATAGGTGATGCCGATGAACAAGTCGGGAAGGAGGACAAACGGGATCATGAGCGGCAGGTTGTACACGATGGGGTAACCGTAGATAACCGGCTCGTTGATGTTGAACAGACCAGGCAGGATAGCCATCTTGGAAACGGTCTCGGAAGCCTTGTTCTTGGAGAACAGGAGCGTGTCGAGCAGAAGCATGAGGGTGCAGCCCGAGCCGCCGATGAGGGCGAAGCTGTTAACGATCTGCATGTTCATGTAGTGATCGGGCTGGATGGTGCCACCGGCGGCAAAGGTAGCCATGTTGTCGACGATGAGCATGGTCAGGATCGGCTCGACGGTAGCGCCAGAGATGGTGGACTGGTGAATACCGACGCAGAACAGCAGGTTGGCAAGGGTGTAGATGAGGATAACAGCCCACGGACCGGCGTTCATGATGCTCTTGAGCGGGTTGGAGATGCACGTGGAGATGATGGCGCACAGATCGGTGCCGGCGCACACGGCGAGCAGAGCTGCGGCAAGAGCGAAGATCGCGAGGTTGAGCAGCATCGGGATCATGACGTTGAAGGAGTTGGAGACCGCGGGAGGCACGCCCTCGCCCAGCTTAACCTTGAGCTTCTCGACGCCAGAAATCTTGATGAAGAGCGAGACGGAAAGCAGGGCGATGATAATAGCCGAGAACAGACCGTTGGTGCCGGTGTTGGCAGTCGAAAGGGCGCCCGTGACCTCCGCGGAGGTGATCTTGTCGGTGAGCAGCGGGCTCGTGGCGGCAAGCGTGGCGGTAACCTGCTGCGGCATCATGATGACGAAAGCAGAGATAGCGACGACCACGCAAGCGAGCGGGTTATCGAAACGCTTGTTCTTGGCGAGGCTGTAGCCAATCAATCCGGCCAAGATAATGGCAGAGACGTTGAGGGTGCCCAGCGTAATTGCCGAACCCCACGTCTGAAGGTTGGCAAGGCCCGCCGCATCGAGCGGGAACAGGGGGAACACGACGTTGTTAATAAGAACCGCGATACCCGCAAGGATATAGAGCGGCGTGATGGTCGCGAAGGCGTCGCGCAGGGAACGCAGGTGAACCTGGTTTCCCACCTTCGCAGAGACCTCGGCAAACTTGTCGAGGAAGCTCTTTCCGTTGTCACTGGCCATGATTGCTCCTAACTATCAAATCCGGCCTTTTCCTATTCGCACGGTGGTCTGTCGCCCTCTGCCACCAGATGTGCCATGTGTTGCGCGCGGCGGCGCGCGGTCTGGGACTTCGCCCGGTCGCTAATCAACCACGTGGGTCGTGGCGACCTGTTTGAGCCAGGCCGCCGACTTCTTAAGACGGCGCTTGTAGCCGTCCATAAGGTCGACCTCGACAAAGCCGTAACGATTCTTAAAGGCATTGGCCCAAGACCAGTTATCGATAACGGCCCAATAATGGTATCCGCGGCACTTGGCGCCCTCGTCGATGGCCTTGGCCACCCACTCCAGGTGCTGACGTACAAAGTCGACACGGTAGTCATCCTGGATGGTTCCTTCGGCGTCACGGTTCTTGTATTCGTCCATGATGCCGATGCCGTTCTCGGAAACGAACCACTCAAGATCGGGGTAGTTCTTGGCGCAGTCCATGCCAAAGTCGTAGAGGCCCTGCGGGTAGATCTCCCAGCCGCGGCTCTCGTTCATAACGGCGTCGGGCCATACGTACTCGTCGGCAAAGTGCGGCAGGCCGTACTGGTCGACCTTGCTCGCCGGCGCCTGAACACGCGTGGGGTGGTAGTAGTTGCAACCGAGCCAGTCGACAACACCCTGCTTGAGAATCTCTTGGTCTCCAGCACGGAACGGGAGCTTAACGCCGCCCTCGGCCAGGCTGTCGAGCACGTCGGCAGGGAGCTCGCCCTTGGTAATGAGGTCGAGCCACCAGCGGTTATTGATGCCGCTGGTCATACGCACGGCCTCGAGGTCTGCCTCGCTGGGGTTATCCTTGGTGTAGACCGGGGTAAAGCAGTTGATCATGCCGATCTTGGCATCGCTGCGAATGGCGCCCTCGTCATAGGCGCGACGATAGTTGCCCACGGCCAGCGCATGTGCCAGTGAAATGTGATACTGCACGGTGCGGGCGCGGCTAAAGTCGTGGAGCTGCGGGAACCACACGCCCTCCTGATAGCGCTGTTCGGGCTCGACGATGGGCTCGTTAAAGGTGAACCAGTACTTAATCTCCTGGCCAAACTCGTGGAAGGCGACGTCGGCGTAATGCGCGTAAGCCTCGACGACCTCACGGCTCTCCCAGCCACCACGGTTAAAGAGGTAGGTGGGCATGTCAAAGTGGTACAAGTTGACAAACGGCTCCAGGCCGGCCTCGCGAGAGGCGCGGAACAGCTCGTGATACCACGCAGCACCCTCCTCATTAAGATTGCCGTCGGCATCGAGCAGACGGCTCCACTGGATGGAAGTGCGATAGGTATTCAGGCCCAAGTCCTTCAAAATGCGAAAGTCTTCCTGGTACTTGGCCATAAAGTCATTGCCGGCATAAGAGCCAACGCAGTTATAGAACGACCCCAGATCCTGGATGGACCAGGTGTCCCACAGGTTCTCGAGCTTGCCTCCCTGGTTCCACTGACCCTCAGTCTGCGGGCCGGACATAGCGGCGCCAAAGAAGAAGTCGCTGGGCAGCTGATACTGAGCCATCAAAGTCCTCGCTTTCGTGTCTAGAGCTTTCGGTTGGAGACGGGTTTGCTTTGGCAGGCAATCCGGCGCGGGCGCGCACCGGATTTCCGGATATCCGACCCGCCAAAACAAAGCCGTCCCCAAACAGTACAAGGAAACGCCAATGCATCTCGCTTGTTGTCAGTAACTATAGCGCTCTAATTTTCTATGTAAAGCGTCTTTTTCATTTTTCTTTATCGAACTTCTTTCATGAAAGCCATATGGATGCTTTTTAAGTAGGTATACTTTCTATATATCGACGCAAATATGAAGGGAGGATTGCATGATTCCCAAATATGAGGCGATAGCTGCAGATATCCGTCGAAGCATCGAGGACGGCGCACTTAAACCGGGCGATAAGTTGCCCACCGTCGTTGAATTCTGTGAGCTCTATGGCGTTTCCAAAATCACCGTCAAACGAGCGATTGAGCAGATCACCGAGGAAGGCCTTATTACCAGCCGGCGCGGATCGGGCACCTACGTCAAGGACACGGCGGGACTTCCCGGCCAGGTGTTTTTTCAAGGCAAGAACGACCGTGCCCAGGGCTTTTCGTATGAGCACCGCGGGGAAAAGGTGACCTCGGTGGTCTACGATTTCTCGATCGTCAATCCGCCGGCAGAGGTTGCGACCCAGCTGGGAATGGCCGAGGATGACTTCGCCTATCACATCGTGCGCGTGCGCCAGGTCGACGAGAAGCCCATCGTCATCGAGTACACCTATATGCCGCTAGAACTGATCCCGGGCCTTAAAAAGAGGGACCTGTACGGATCGGTCTACGGCTTTATCCGCGAGCAATGCGGGCTGAAGATTTCGAGCTTCCATCGCACCATTCGCGCTGTCGCGGCAACTGAGGAAGAGGCTGAGCGCCTGGATACCAAACCCGGCTCTCCCCTGCTCGAACTCAACCAGATTGGCTTCTTGGATAGCGGCGCCGCGTTTGAATATTCTATCTCGCACAACGTAGGCGACCGCTTTGAGCTGCACAACGTAACGTTGGCATAAGTTTTTGTAGTCCGGTGGGTGCTCGTTTTGAGCTGTCTTACGCGGCACCCGCACAACCTTATGGGAGTATGCACATGTCCGATTTGATTAAACTCACGCCGATCTTCCACGAGAAGATCTGGGGCGGCCGCCAGCTCGAAACCGTATTTGGTTACGACATTCCCGAGGGTCCCATCGGTGAGTGCTGGGCCATCTCGGCCCACCCCAACGGCGACTGCCAGATTGCGGAGGGCCCGTATGCCGGACACACGCTGTCGTGGCTGTGGGCCGAGCACCGTGAGCTCTTTGGCGACTGCGAGGGCAAGGAGTTCCCGCTGCTCATTAAAATTCTGGACGCCAAGGACGATCTTTCGATCCAGATTCATCCCAACGACGAGTACGCCGCCGAACACGAGAACGGCAGCCTGGGCAAGACCGAGTGTTGGTATGTCCTGGACTGCGAGCCCGGCGCCACGATTATCGTCGGGCAGCGCGCCAAGGATCGCGCCGAGGCCGCACAGATGATCAAGGACGGCCGCTGGGACGACATGCTCAACATGCTGCCGATCCGCAAGGGCGACTTTTTCCAGATTGACTCCGGTACCGTGCACGCCATCAAAACCGGCACGCTCATTTTGGAGACGCAGCAGTCGAGCGATGTGACCTATCGCCTGTACGACTACGACCGCCCCGGCACCGACGGCAAGCTTCGCCCTCTGCACATTGAGCAGAGCCTCGACTGCATCGATTTTGATGTCCAGGCTCCGACCGACGGCACCGTGACCGCACCCGAGATCGACGGCGTGACCGAGCTCGAGTCCAACCCCTGCTACACCGTCGATCGCGTGCGCGTCAACGGCAGCAAGACCTTGGAGCAGCGCCGGCCCTTCATGTGCCTGTCGGTCATCGACGGCGAAGGCACCGTCTGCGGCGACCCCGTCCACAAGGGAAGCCATCTGCTAGCCCCCAGCACCGTCACCTCCATCGACCTCGAAGGCAAAATGGAACTGATCATCTCGCACCTGTAAGCCACCGGTCCCCAAGTGCTCGCCGGGATGGGCGCGGGGTTTGATCGCCTGCTCGGGCAGTCCTGCTCGCACGGAGAGCACATTAAGTGCTCTCCGGCTCGTGCGGAACTCGCGATCGACCAAACCCCGCG
>NZ_QSKJ01000008.1:15401-40196 GCF_003469895.1 Collinsella sp. AM28-11LB | reverse complement strand
CATCCCGGCGAACCTCTGGACAGCAGCAACAACCTAAAAGCAACAAGGGGCTCTCCCGTCCATCAACGGGGGAGCCCCTACTCATATCCATTTATCAGCCCACCCGGCTCTCCAGACCAAAAAGCGAACGAGCAGAGCGTTGTTCGCAAGCAACGTTACCTGAGGACCTGGGTGGGCGTATAGGGCAACATCGGTCGCGAGTTCCGCACGCAAAGGAGAGCACTTAATGTGCTCTCCGTCTTGCGCAGGACTGCCCGAGCAGGCGACCAAAGCCCCCGGCGTGCCCGCCAGCCGGATGTACGGGTTTTCCAGGTGCGGCAGATCGGCCTGAAAGAGGAGGGCATAGACCTTGAGGTCATGCCCGACGATTGAAGGCCGAGGTGCCGTGCCTGGGAAAGCCGCCTAGGTCAGTTTCACTATAGGTGCAAAGCCCTTCATTAGCTTTTTGGTCTGGCCGGTCTTTTCGAATTGAACCTCGATCATGTCTCCGGCGACCGAGATCACGGTACCCGTGCCAAAGGTCTTGTGGCTCACGGTATCGCCCGCGGCAAAGTCCTGCGACGCGCTCGCGCGATCGACCTTGCGCTCCACCGTCGGCGACACCTTGGACGACGGCTTTTTGGCTCGCGATGCACCCGAGCCAAAGGTCGAGGCGACACGGCCGGCGTCGGGCGAGACCCCGCGATGACGCTCGGTCCCATAACTGCTGCCGCCAAAGAAATCGTCGAAGCTCGATCCGCCACGCGAGGCGGAACCGCCGGTCGAGCGCGTATGCGAGCCAAACACCTTGCCGCCGTACATATCCGAGCCCATGCCCGAGCCAAAGGTGCCGCGACGGTCGCCGCGCTTCTCCCAGCCCGTGCCCTCAAAACCGGCAGAACCGATACCGCTGAACTCGATATCCTCAAACGGAATCTCGTTGAGGAAGCGCGAGCGCGGGTTGGCAGAAGTTGAGCCGTACGTACGGCGCGTGGCCGCATAGGTCAAGAACAGGCGCTTACGGGCACGCGTGATGGCGACGTAGGCCAGGCGACGCTCCTCCTCGAGCTTGCCCGGGTCATCGCTGCCGCCAAAGTCGTGCACATGCGGGAAGATGCCCTCCTCCATGCCGGCCACGAACACCGCCGGGAACTCCAGGCCCTTGGCGGAGTGGATGGTCATCATGGTGATGGCATGCGTCTCGCCGGCCAGGGAATCCAAGTCGGAGCGCAGGGCCAGCCACTCCATAAGTGCGGGAAGCGCCTTACAGGTGAGCGGACCGTAGGTGCGCTCAATCTCATCGGCATGCACGGCACCCGCCGACAACTCCGTCGGCGCGGCATATGCGTTACCCGCGATGGCGGCGGCCAGGGCGTCCTGCGGCGAGAGTGCCGGAGCGGCCAGGCTATCGAGCGGGTTGGTGCCCGCGGCGTCACGTGCGCCGATGGGCACTTCAAACGAAGATGCCGGGGCGGAGGGTCCCGGCTCGGGCGCGGGCGCACTCACCACGACGGGCTCGGGCTCGGCGCCGGCAGGCACGTCGGCAACGCCGGCAGCGCGCAACTCCTCCAAGCTCTCGAGCGTACCCTCGATATCCTCGTGCGTCTCCTCAAATTCGGCGGCGACGCCCAGGAATTCCTGGATGTTCTCGGCACGGCTCTCGGATTCCATGGTGTCCTCGGCGCGAAAAGCCCGCAGCAGGCCCGTCTTATCGACGATCATCTCGACGACGTCCTTGAGCTCGCCGTCCATGCGACGGCCCTCGCGCACCAGCGCCACAAAGCTCGACAGGCCATTGCGCACCTTGGCGCTAAACATGCCCGTCTCGGCTGTCGCAATCTCGCAGGCCTGGAAGAACGAGCAACGGTTGTCGCGCGCCAGCTGCTCAATCTTTTGGATCGAAGTGGAGCCGATGCCGCGACGCGGCGTGTTGATGACGCGCTTGACGCTCATCTCGTCGGCCGGGTTCACGATTATCTTGAGGTAGGCCATGACATCGCGGATCTCGGCACGGTCGAAGAATCGCGTGCCGCCCACGATCTTGTAGGGCACGCCCGCACGCAGGAACATATCTTCGAGAATACGCGACTGAGCGTTGGTGCGGTAGAACACGGCGATATCGTCGTAGCTCGTACCCTTGGCATGCAGCTTCTCGATCTCGCCGGCAATCCAGCGGCCCTCGTCGCGCTCATCGCTCGCCTGGAAGGCTTGGATCTTCTCGCCATCGCCCTCGGCCGTAAACAGGCGCTTGTCCTTGCGCTGCGAGTTGTGGCGCACCACGGCGTTGGCGGCGCTCAGGATATGGCCCGTGGAGCGGTAGTTTTGCTCCAGCTTGACGGTCTTGCAGTTTTTAAAATCCTGCTCAAAGTCCAGGATGTTGGTGATGTCGGCGCCGCGCCAGCTGTAAATGGACTGGTCGTCATCGCCCACGACCATGAGGTTTTGGTACTTGGCGGCCAGCAGGTTGGCGATCTCGTACTGGACGTGGTTGGTGTCCTGATACTCGTCGACGCTAATGTAGCGGAAGCGCTCCTGGTACTTGTCGAGCACCTCGGGGCGGGTGCGCAGCAGCTCGAGCGTGTGCACGAGCAGGTCGTCGAAGTCCATCGCATTGGCGGCGCGCAGGCGGCGCTCCAGCTCCAGGTAGACCTGCGCGGCCTTTTTGTCATTGGGGCTGTCGGCAGATTTGAGCATGTCCTCGGGGCCGATCATGGCGTTTTTAGCCGAGCTGATCTTGCTGCGGATCATGTTGATGGGGAACTGCTTTTGCTCAATGCCGAGCGCCTGCATAATGTCGCGCACCATGCGCTTTGAGTCGTCATCATCGTAGATGGTGAACTGACCGGTGTAGCCCAGCAGGTCGGCGTCCTCGCGCAGCATGCGCACGCACATGGCGTGGAAGGTGCACACCCACATGCCGCGGGTGCCACTGGGGATGAGCGCTGCCAGACGCTCGCGCATCTCGGCCGCGGCCTTGTTGGTAAACGTGATGGCAAGAACCTGCCAAGGCTTAACGCCCAGGTCGCCGAGCATATGTGCGATACGGAAGGTCAGGACGCGGGTCTTGCCCGAGCCGGCGCCGGCAAGTACCAGCAACGGACCCTCGGTGGTGAGCACCGCCTCGCGCTGGGCGGGATTAAGGCTGTCGATGTCGACAAGCGGCTTTGCGGGCGCAGGAGCCGGCGCGGGGGCGTCGTAGATGTCGAGCGGAACGAGCTCGGGCTCCGGCGCAGCGGGGGCGGTGTATGCATCGAGTGGCACGGGTTCCGGCGCGGGCGGCACGGGTACCGCGGTGTTCTTTTCCCAGGGCAAGGGCTGGGTCATGGGCGACTCCTCATCTGACGGACGGCGCGCCTACGGGCAGCGCCATAGTTTGAGCCGTACCAGTATACCGAGCCGCACGGACACCGACGCAAATCACACCACGACTCCGTGCGCCGCCGCCAAACCTGACCCCATTGGACCAATCACGGAGCCACCGATGTCACGGCAACGGTAGCGAGCGGCGGCCAGAGCGAACAAATCGGCATGAAAAGAGGGCGGCATAGACCTATTGGTCATGCCGCCCTCTTTGAATGACAAGTTGTCGCTCTGGCCGCCGCGCAGCGTCAACCAAGTTATAGGCCGAGCATAGGCTCCAGAACGAAGAAATATGCGAGCACTACGATGCCCAGGATGATGCGGTAAACACCGAAGCACTTAAAGTCGTGACGGCGAACGAAGCCCATGAGCCACTTGATGGCGATGAGCGAAACCACAAAGGCCACAACGCAGCCCACGCCCAAGATAGCGACCTCGTTGGCACCGAACGTACCGCCCTTAATAAAGTACTTGACCAGCTTGAGCGCACTCGCGCCAAACATGACAGGGATGGCCAGGAAGAACGTAAACTTGGACGCCACCGAACGCGTGCAGCCCAAAAGCAGGCCACCGATGATGGTGGAGCCAGAGCGCGACGTACCCGGCACCAGCGAGAGCACCTGGAAGCAACCGATGCCCAGTGCGGTCTTCCAGCTCAGGTCCTCGAGCGTAGCGATGGAACCAAAGTCCAGGTTATCGTCATCGTCGTCTGCAGCGGCAGTCGCAGCGGGTGCGGCAAAGTGTGCGCCAGCGGGACGCCCACCCGACGTCACGGCACGAGAACCAAACGAACCGGCAAGAGCAGCCTGCTCGCGCTTGTTCGCGCGCCAGTTCTCGATCACGATAAACAGCACGCCGTATACGATGAGCGCCAGTGCCACGACGGGAGCATTGTAGAAATGCTCCTCCATCCAGTCGTTGAGCGGCAGACCGATTGCCGCGGCGGGAATGCAGCCGAGCACAATCTTGCCCCACAGCACCCAGGTGTCGCGACGGCCCTCCTTGCCCTTGCTGGGAGAAAACGGGTTAAGGTCGTAGAAGAACAGGACGCAGACGGCCAAAATGGCGCCAAGCTGGATCACGACCAGGAACATATTCCAGAACGTCTCGCTCACGTTCATCTTGACGAACTCGTCCACCAAGATCATGTGACCGGTCGACGAAACGGGCAGCCATTCGGTAATGCCCTCGACCAGGCCCATGAAGGCAGATTTTAGAAGCTCGATGATATCCAAAGGAACCCCCTCGTTAGACACCCGCCGATATTATTCTGCGGACGGTGCAGGCGATGTCCCATTATCAACCGTTCGAGCGCGTCTGCGCCTACCCTTACCAAAAAACTCGCCCGTTCACAGAATTGCGAGCGGTCAAACCCAAATCCTTGGGTATAACTGCAACAAGATAAAGTGTCCGGCGGCCACGCATCCGCGCCCGCCCGACGCACGAGCCCCGCGCCCGTGCGATAGACCAAGGAGGAAACCATGAACGAGGGCTACACCAAGGTATTTGTTTCACTCGACGGTACTGAGCAGCAGGATTTTGTGCTCGCACGCGCCATCAAGGTCGCCGCGAACAACGGCGCTAAGCTGATTATCGGCCACGTTATCGATTCCACGGCGCTCGAGAGCGCCGGTTCCTATCCGGTCGATCTGGTCAACGGTCTGGAGGAGGCATTTAACAACTCCATCGCCAAGCAGCTCGAAGAGGCCAAGGCCAATCCTGATATTCCCGAGGTCGAGGTCATGATTCGCGCCGGCCGTATTCGCGAGACGCTCAAAGACGAGATGCTCGACGTGGTCAAGCCCGACCTGGTGCTCTGCGGCGCCCGCGGCCTGTCCTCGATCAAGTATGCGCTACTGGGCTCGATTTCGACGTTCCTGCTGCGCAACACCGACTGCGATATCCTGGTCGTGAAGTAGCGTTGCTCCCACCGGCCGCGGGGCCTTCGCAGCCTTACTTCAGCGAGCTGGCTGATAAGAAAGATGGCGCGCCGCCCGGATCGGGGCGGCGCGTTTTGTTATGAGGCGATCCTGCTTAGACGGGCTTGTACTTCTGGAATGATCTTCTCGAACATTACCTCCGCCTCGGGAAAACCATCTTCTTTGAGACCGCGCGCGGCGTCTCTTAGTGCGTCTGGAACCTCATTGCAGGTGTCGGCTATCATCCCGGCAACGATTCCCGCGGGCAAACCCGCCTCGATCATTTGGTTCATCACCGATCCGCGCGTTACATCGTCGATCTTCCGGCTCCCACCAAACGAGACGCCCATCTCGCGAACAAGGCTGGGGTAAACCGTTGTGCACAGCACGTCATAGAGCGGCGCCAACCTCACTTGTTTCCAACTTTCGTCCCACACGAGCGACCAGTTCTTAAGATGGTTATCGCAGTTACCTACGGCATAATCGAACAGCTGGTTATAGCCGATAAGGAACCTATCCTCCATTTGATTAGTCGACACCCTTCGCACCGCATCGACGATAAGTCCCAGATAATTGACGCCCGTCGGCTCATATTTAAGCTCACGCGAGATACCCTTGGCCTGACAAACATCTTCCTGGTGCAAACGATATGGAATTGGCAATCCATCAACCGAGCGTCCGTCATCCGACGTTACTCGATCAAATCGCTTCACAGCGATAATCGGCTCGGCGTCCTCAACCCGGATTAGAAAGCATTCTTCGGCCGATAGGTCCATCAGAGATGCGGCTCTAACGCACATCGCTTCACACACCGTCTCGCCCGGAAACGTTTTCGACCCCGCCTTGAGGATGTGCGTAGATGGAGCCGCTCCATGAGGCAGGTACCATCCGCCGCACGGGTCATCGCCCGTATGGTAAAGGCCAACCTTCGCCTGAGCACCCGCAAGGGAGATTCGACTCTCTAGCGCTAAGTCAAAAGCAACCTCCGCCGGTGCGTATGCCAGCCTGCTTAGCCGCTCCCCATCTATCTCTTCATAGCCCATTTCGAGACCCTCTGCCGAAGGCTCTCGCGTCAAAACAAGAACGCCGACGGGTTCATCGCGGACCAAATCGAGCACCTTAAAGTAATCTCCGCGTTCCGCTCGCGCCCTTTTCTCGAGGTCCCTATTAAGCTGCCCCTCTGGAATGATGCCAGAGAAAAAGGAGCCCGTTACGTCCGGGCTGAACGCCTCGGCCGACAAAGGCAGCGAGGCCGAAATCGGGGCCGCATCAGCACTCTCGAGATACTTGGGGTCATAGGCGAATATCGGAAGCCCGGCGTTTTCCTCTAATACGCCAACCAGCTGGTAGGAACCATTAAACTCACGATGAACGAACAGTGCGCCATCCATTATTTTCCCCTCACCTTCAGAATAAAATCGATATCCACGATGGAGGCGTAGTCGAAAATGACGCCAATTTCGACCGTTGTCCGCCCCCGCTCGATATCACCGATCACACGAAGGCTGCGACCCGTCATAGTCGCGACGTCACGTTGAGTTAAGCCAAGCTCACGCCTTCTGAGCCTGAGGGCCTTCCCCATCTCGGCCGGATCGAAAACCATGCGCTCCGAGAAAGCAGCTTCTGACGGCTTGAGCTTGATGCGCCCATCCAGCTTTTTTATCGTTGTCACTGTTCTCATGATGCTCCTAGCTATATTCCTGTTCGTGAACACAGTATAAAACTACTAAGCTATGTTCATGTACGAGAATATAGTATCGACTTCATTAGCAATGTTCCCGTTCAGGAATATAGTTGTTAAAAGCCCCCGATTTGTTCCCAGACGGGAAGATTCCGATCGGCCGCGCCATACGGGCCGGCTACTCAAAGTATTGGAACTTGTTCGTCGAGAAGGCAAACGTTACAACAAAACCTTCGCCGGGGTCGGACGCTGCGGTGACGTCGATGCCCATCTTGGAGCACAGGCGCGCCACCAGGTAGAGGCCGATGCCCGTTGCACGCTTGGTGGTGCGGCCATTGTCGCCGGTAAAGCCCTTCTCGAACACGCGTGGCAGGTCTGCCGCACACACGCCGCAGCCGTTATCGGCGACGGCAAGCTCAATGCGCTCGCTTGCCAAGCCCTCGTCCAGCAACGCGCCCGAAAACACGATCTTCGCGCCGTCCTCGCACGCATATTTAATGCTGTTCTGAATGAGCTGGCCCAGGATAAACTCGAGCCACTTCTCGTCGGTAAAGACCTCGAAATCGAGGTTCTCGCACACCGGAGCCACGTGCGCCGCAATGAGCTCGCGCGCGTTGGCCTTAATCGCACCCGCCACCAAGGTCTTAAGATCCCAGCGGCGAATCAGGTAATCGCGCTCCACGACTTCCGAGCGCGCATAGTACAGCGCCTGGTCGATATAGCGTTCCACGCGATCCAGCTCGCGACCCAGGTCATCCACGCGCGACAGGTCGTCTTCGCTGCCGTCCAAGTTTTCCAAAATCAGATGGGCTGCCGCCAGGGGCAGCTTGGCCTCGTGGACCCAGCTCTCGATATAGTCGCGATAGTCATCGGTCTGACGCCGGCCTTCGGCAACCTCATCGCACGCGGCTTTACCCACCCGGCGCAGAACCTCGTACTCGAGCTCGCCCTCGGCATAGATTGGGCATTGCACCATCTCCTGCACCCACGCAGGGCTCTCCAGCTCCTCGGCCGCACGCTCCAGCTGGTGCAGAAAGCGGCGACGGCGCGCATATTCGATCACGATACCCAGTACGCCAAAGATAAAGGACACGCCAACCGCCACGATCACGATGGATGCGGGGGCGCCGGCCACCGTCAGCACAAAGCAGCTCAGTAGCACGCCGCACGTCCACACGGCAACGGGCAGCAACGCGTCTTTAAAGAACTTGCCAAACGACATGGCCGGACCCTAAACCGAATAGCCTTGGCCGCGGTGCGTGGTGAGGTACCCCTTGACGCCGATCTTGTCGAGCGTCGCACGCAAGCGATTGATATTGACGGTGAGCGTGTTGTCGTCCACAAAGGCATCGGAATCCCACAGGTCCTGCATGATGGCCGAGCGCGAGACAATCTTGCCCACGCGACCCAAGAGCAGCGAGAGAATGCGCAGTTCGTTTTTGGTGAGCTCGGTACTGTCACCGGTTGCCGTATTGGTGACCGTGGAGCGGGCAAGGTCGAGCTCCAACCCCTTGTGGACCATGGTGCTGCGCTCGCCTGCCGACGTGGTGCGGCGCAGCAGCGCGTTGATGCGCGCCACGAGCACGCGCGCGCTATAGGGCTTGGAAATAAAGTCGTCCGCGCCGAGTGTCATGGCCATGACCTCGTCGATTTCGGTCGTGCGCGACGTAAGGACGATGATGGGGACCTCGGATTCGCGGCGGACTTCGTGGCAGATGTGCTGGCCGTCTTTGACAGGAAGCGTGAGGTCGAGCAGCACCAGGTCGGACGCGGCAGCGAGAATATCGCGCGAGACATGCTCAAACGATTCGCAGGCCTCGACCTCAAAACCAGCACGGGCAAGGATGTCAGCAAGCTCGCGACGAATGGGCTCGTCGTCCTCAACGATATAGATCAGCGCCATGGATTCCGCTCCCCTCTTAGTTGTCTTACAGCCATTATTGCCGCGAAGTCGCCGGCACGCGCCTCGCGCGGCAACAAGGTGACAGAACTGTTCGCGAACGAAAGGTCCGACTCGCCCTCGCTCGCAACGGGTGCGGGGATCAAATGATTATAAAATCCCCGCGCCAGAAAAATCATTTAGCGGCGGGCGCGGAGCTTTTCGTAACCGTCGGCGAAGAAGGTGACCATAGCAGCGTCCGCCTCGGCAGCGTCGGCATCGGCAGCGGGAACCACGCCGTGCTCGTCGCTCACCAGAAACAAAGCACCCTTGAGCTGCGCGGGAATGTCTACACGCGTGACCGAGATGCCCTTGGTCTGGGCCAGCTGCTCGATGAGCGTCGCCGTACCGCACAGGCACTCGTCCGCCGGCGCCACAAAGGCCAGCTCTCCGTCGTTGACGGAAGCGAGCAACTCGGGCGCCACGCCGGTTTCGTCGGCCTCGGAGCGGGCCTCGGCAGAGCGGGCACGCAGCGCCTTGGCCGAAGTATCGGCCAGCGGCTCGTACTCGCCCACCGTCATGGCGGCATTGCCGTTGACGTCGATCACTAGCATGAGCACGCCGTCGTGCGCGGTGTAATCGCCCTCGGCAAGCGACCACTCAACGTGCTGCTTTGCCCAGCTGAGCATGTTATGGGTGAGCGGCTCGCCCTGCACCAAGCGCTCGGACAGCGCACGGATGTGACGGTTGAGCATGGGTACCTTTTTGTTGGACATGCGCCAACGGCACACGAGCGCGGGCTCGTCGAGCGTAAACTTCTCAAACGCCTCCTGATTGGCGCAAAAGTCCTCGTACGCGCGCTGGTCCTCGGCATTGCCAAACAGCTCGGCATCATCAATCTGGGGCATGGTCATCCCTTTCGTGTTAGTCATTCCGTCCTCTTATACCAAAAAGACGGCCCTCCAAACGGAGCGGCCGTCTTTTGCAGAGATTATTTTGACGATATGGCCAAGCGACCGATCAGCTTAATGGGATAGAACAACATCCCATTAAGGGTTTTCCAAGTGCCCGAGATTGCCCCGAAAGAGGAGCGCCGCGTACTAAATGTACGCAAGCGACGGTTTGAGGGGCAAGGTCGGGTGCTTGGGAAAGCCCTAGTGCCTAAAATGTCTGGCCCCTGTGAACACCATCGCAATGCCATGCTCGTTGCAGGCCTGGATGCTCTCGTCGTCGCGCTTGGAGCCGCCGGGCTGGATGATGCAGGTCACGCCGTGAGCGGCAAGCACGTCGACGTTGTCGCGGAACGGGAAGAACGCATCGCTTGCGCAGGCAAAGCCGCCCTTCTCCACGCCCTCGCGCTCGCAGAAGTCCTCGGCGCGCTCGCAGGCAAGCAGCGCGGAGTCAACGCGGTTGGGCTGACCCGGGCCCATGCCAATGCCGGCCTTGCCCTTGGAGACCAGAATGGCGTTGGACTTAACGCCCTTGCAGACCTTCCAGGCAAACTCGAGCTCGGCCATCTCGGCATCGGTGGGCTTGCGGTCGGTGGGGAACGTGAAGGTCGCGGGGTCCTCGGTCACGTGGTCGACCTCCTGCACCAGCATGCCGCCATCGATGGAGCGCAGCTCCACCTTGGCGCCGTGGTCCACGCCACCGGTAGCCAGCACGCGCAGGTTGGGGCGCTTGGCCATGCGCTCGAGCGCCTCGGCGGTGTAACTCGGCGCGATGATGACCTCGACGAACTGCTTGTTCTGGTCGGCAAAGTGCTCAACCAACTCAAAGGGAACCTCGCGGTTGCAGGCGATGATGCCGCCAAAGGCGCTCTTGGGATCGCAGGCAAAGGCGCGGTCGTAGGCAGCCGTGATATCCTCGGCAACGGCGGAACCGCAGGGGTTCTGATGCTTGAGGATCACGCAGGCAGGCTCGTCGAACTCGCGGACCAGGTTCCAAGCGGCGTCGGCGTCCAGATAGTTGTTGTAGCTGAGAGGCTTGCCCTGGACCTGCTCGGAGCCCACGAGCGGGAACTGCGAGCTCGCGGTGTTCTCGCAGCCCTCGGCAAAGCGATAGACCGTGGCCTTTTGCTGCGGGTTCTCGCCATAGCGCAGGTCGTCGACCTTCTCGAGCGAAACCTCGAGCTTGGCAGAGGTGTCCGCCACGTCGCTTGCCTGGGCGGCAAGCCAACGGGAGATAGCCGTGTCGTAGGCGGCGGTGGTCTGGTAGACCTTCACCTGCAGACGACGACGGGTGGAAAGCGTGGTGCAGCCACCGGTCTCGTGCATCTCGGCCAGGACGGCGTCGTAGTCGGCCGGATCGGAGATGACGGTAACGCTCGCGGCGTTCTTAGCGGCAGAGCGCAGCATGGAGGGGCCACCAATGTCGATGTGCTCGATGGCGTCCGCAAAGGTGACCTCGGGGTTGGCGACGGTCTTCTCGAACTCGTACAGGTTGACGACGACCAGGTCGATCAGCTTAATGCCGTGCTGAGCCGCCTCCTGCATGTGCTGCTCGGAATCGCGGCGGGCCAGCAGCGCGCCGTGGACCTTGGGGTGCAGGGTCTTAACGCGGCCGTCCATCATCTCGGGATAGCCCGTGAACTCCTCGATGGGGGTTACGGGAACGCCCGCATCCTCGATAGCACGAGCCGTACCGCCCGTAGAGACGATCTCGACGCCAAAGTCATCGACCAGCGTCCGTGCGAAATCGACGACGCCCGTCTTATCGGTAACCGAGATCAACGCGCGTGCGATCTTCACATCAGATCCCATGCAGTCCTCCTGTCTGGTACGCCGCCGTGCTCTGTGAGTCGGTGATACGTCGATCTGCAGCGCTCGCGCAGCGGCATTGAAAATACTGATTTAATGTAGCGCATCGAGCGCGTCGATGCACCCCGCAACGGTCGCATGTGCAGAAAAAGCTTGCGAGTGGAGGATGTGGGCGCAGCGCCGGGCACGGTGAGTTCATGGAACACAGGGGCACCATAATTAGATGCCAATGGCGTGGTAGAACTGTGCTCGATATGCATCCGCAAAAGAAAGAGGCACCATGGTCTCGCGGGTTCTCTACCGACCGTTTGACACCGAAGACTTCGACGCCATCGCGCTGATTCTGCAGCAGCTTTGGCATAACAATTCGGATAACGATGAGTACAACCGCCTTGAGGCCGCGTGCGACCTTGCCTACTGCCTTTCGTCGTCGACGTTTTCACAGGTTGCCGTCATCGACGGCCAGGCGCGCGGCATTGCGCTCGCGCGTGCGGGGCAAAGCTCCGGCGCCGCCGTCAAGGAACATTGGATGGATACCGAGCGCGCGCTGCTATCGCAGATGCGCGAGCTGGAGCCCGATGCCTGCGCCGAGTATCTCTCGTTTGTACGCGCAACCATCCGCACCAACAACCGCTTGCTCGAAAGCAGCCCCCTGCCACACGACAACGAGGTCACGCTGCTTGCCGTGGATCGCGATGTCCATGGCTTGGGCGTCGGCTCGGTGTTGCTCGATGCTGCGGTCTCGCACCTGTCCTCGCGCGGAGCGACAAGGGCGCACCTGTACACCGACTCCAACTGCTCGTGGAAGTTCTACGAGCTGCACGGCTTTAAGCGCACGGCAACGCACCGCGCCAACCGCGAAGAGCGCCGTCACGACATGCCGCGCGAAAGCTTCCTCTACGAGCTGGACCTAACCGCCTAAACCCGGCAGCCACACCTAGTCATTCAAGAACGTCCCATCTCGGCACATAAGAAAGGGACGGGCTTCCCCCGACGACTGTCGAGAAAAGCCCATCCCGTAATTTAGGACCGCTAGAACGTTCCGCCGCCGCCTCCGCCGGCACCGCCGCCTCCGCCGCCCGAGAAGCCGCCACCTCCGCCACCGCCCGAGCTGTCGGAACTCGACGCAACCGCGCTAATGCTCTCGTGATACACGTCGTTAAACGAATCGAGCGGGGACTCGGTACCGTAATGATGGTAATACCACCAGTAGCAGGGATAATTGTCGTAGAAGCCATCGGCCTCGCGCACCTCGGGCGGGACGGCCTCGGCAAGCTGACGCAGCACTTCCTTCGAAACGCCCAGCGCAACACCCATCACCAGCAGCTTGTTCCACAGCACCAGATCTCCCGGGACGGCCTCCTTCAGGCGCGTAAAGTCCTCGAGCCAATGCTTGAGCGCCTTGCAGCGAGCCGCCACCTCGGCGCCCTCCGGCGTGTAACGGCGGAAGGTGCAGCTCAGGACAAAACCCACAATCGTGACGGGGATCGAGATCATAGCGGCACCGACGTTGGCGTCCGCAAAGTCGGTATAGAACAGAGAACCCAAAATGCCAAAGATAATGATGATGCCGAGAACCAGGCCGGCCACCATCGCGATAGTGCCATCCGATGCGATAAACTCGCGCTCCTCCAGCTTGCCCTTAACTGTGCTCTGATAGTCCTCGAGCTTGTCGCCAACAGATTCAGTACGCTCGCTGGCATACTCCTCCAGCTCGCTAAACGTGCGCGAACGGACGCCGTCTTTATCGGGCTTAACGCCAGCGAAGAAGACCTTGAGCACGTCGCGATCGATGCCGTCCTTCTTGGCAGCCTTCCAGGCCTCGTCGGTCACGGTGATGCGATACGTCCGCTCCTCTTTTTCGCGACGGAGCAGACCCTTCTTCTTGGTCTCAGTCGCTTCTTCTAGCTTGATCACGCGGTCGTCGGTCAGCTTCATCAGCGTGGCGATATATGCCTGATCGGGCACGTCGTTCCAGCTCATAAGAGCTGCAAGCACCGCGGGATGGTCGGCCGAGGGTACATCGCGGAAGTACTCGTCTTGGAAGAGCGGCTTGGGCTTGAGCCTGCGCAGCTTGAGCATCACGATCACACCGGTATAGGTAACCGCCACAACAACACATACCACGGCAATCGCGCTGGCAACCGCACGCGCGTGCTCACGGCGGGCGTTAGCTTCGTCGGCCCATTCCTTTTCTTCGCTCAGGATCGTTGACATGCGATCTTCGCCCGAAGCGGCAAGCTGCGGCACCCAGTCGCTGGGGAAGGCGATGCGTGCCTCGGCGAACTCGCCCTGATGCACGCAGGGAATGGCGTAGGTGACCATGGGTTTGTCCGCATCGAGCGATACGTCGCCCGTCAGCGGGCCGTGGCCCCATGCGCGGAAGTTATCGCCCTTGACGGCCGCCGTCCCGGCAGCGGCATTTGCGAAGTGCACTTCCATCTCGACATCGTCGGAATCCGCGGACCAGCCGTCGCCCACAAACTTCCAGTAGAGCTCAGCGGTATCGGACCAGCTCATGACCGCACCGGTCATGGTGTAGCTCACGTAAAAGATCGCGCTGTCGCCGCTCTCGTGAGGGCTGAACACCTTGATCTTTACGCCGCCGTCGGACTGCTCAACCGTATAGACGCCGCTGTCGCCTTTGTTTGCATAGTCGACCCTGCTAAACGCGGCATCGTCTTCCTCGACGCTCAGCACATCGACGCCCGCCGTGCCGCCCTGCTGGTTGGTGCCCGTATTGATATCCCAATACACGCCGTTGATATCGTCGTCGAAATCAAACTGGCGTCCCTCGACAACGGTCAGCGATCCATCGGCTTCAACCGTGGCACCGATATAGGTTTGGGTCATGGAGTAGCCGTCGGCGTGCGCGGCGGCAGGCAGTAGCAACAACGCAAGCGCGACGAGTGCGCAGACGGAAGCGAATCGCGCAAACAGGTGGCGCTGCCGACAGGTCTTGGCAACGGGGGCGTTCATAGGCACATCCTTTGTCTGTGATACCAGTAGCGTCATTGTCCCACGTTTGCGGGTTCATGTGACGAACATCTAGGTCAGCGGAGTGTCAAAACGGGACAAAAGTCACGCTCGCACCCCGGCAGTTAGTCATTGGGGACGTTCTTAAATGACTAGTCATTAGGGACACCCTTGGCATGGCCAGCGCCAGCAATAGACACCACTTCACAGCACCGTCACAGGTGTAGCGGCTTTGTGTGGGCGCGGCACGCGCTGATTGAGCCGCCAACCGAGGGGCATAAAGCAGTTGAGCGAAAACGGTTGCCCCTTTCCCGTTCGCTCGAGGATCATGTCCCCCTTTTCCGCGGAAACCCCGGCAGTTGCGAAGAGCTGCCGGGGTTTCTGTCGTTTGAGGGGTTGGGCTGGCGGGCGGCGATTGAGCTGTCGAGCCGGTGGTCCGACACGCGCAACGCGCGGCCTCGGCAACTTGCAGGCCACGGCAACGTCTCCCCCACCGCGCCCCGCGCTATACTCGTCCGCATGGATATCAACGCACGCAACATAGCAACACCCGCCGCGGACGCACCGGCAACGGCAGTGCCCACCCCCGTCGTGGGCCGCTTTGCCCCGTCGCCCTCGGGCCGCATGCACCTAGGCAACGTGTTCAGTTGCTTGTGCGCGTGGCTTTCGGCCCGCAGCCAGGGCGGCAGCATCGTGTTGCGCATCGAGGACCTCGACGATCGCTGCAAGCGCCCCGAGCTTGCAGCCCAACTGATCGACGACCTGGCCTGGCTGGGACTCGAATGGGACGAAGGCCCCTACTACCAGCACAATCGCCTGGACTTGTACGAGGACGCCCTGCACCGGCTACAAGACGCCGGCCTCACCTATCCCTGCTTTTGCACGCGCGCCGAGCTCCACGCCGCGAGCGCGCCGCACGCCAGCGACGGCACGCCCATCTACCGCGGCGCCTGCCGCGCTCTTTCTGCCGAAGAAGTTGCACGCCGCAGTGCTCTGCGCGCCCCGGCCACACGCCTGCGCGTGCCCGCCGTCGATGACCTCGCCGACGACGTGGTCGAATTTGTTGACCGCACGTACGGCGCCCAATGCGAAGCACTCGCCACCGAGTGCGGCGACTTTTTGGTCCGCCGCAGCGACGGCGTTTTTGCCTATCAGCTAGCCGTGGTGGTCGACGACGCCGCCATGGGCGTCACCGAGGTCGTGCGCGGATGCGATCTGCTGGGCTCCACGCCCCGCCAAATCTACCTGCAGCATCTGCTGGGTCTTCCCACGCCGCACTACGCACATATTCCGCTGCTCATGTCGCCGGACTGCCGCCGCCTTTCCAAGCGTGATCGCGATCTGGACCTGGGCGAACTCCGCGCCCGCGTTGGCACGCCCAAGGCGCTGCTGGGATGGCTCGCCGGGCAAACGGGCATCGCACCGGACACCACACCGCGCTCTGCCGAGCAGCTGGTCGAGCACTTTAGCTGGGACGTCATCCGCGCACACCGCGAGAACATCACCGTAATGGCCGAGTAGTCAAATACGCCCCGCCCCCTCGCCCCCCCCCCTTCAACGAGGACATAATTCTGCGTCTTGTTATGTACGGAATAATTCCGTACAATTGTGCAAAGGAGGTTTTTGCTATGCCAACGATTGAGAAACAACGCCGTATGGATCTAAGGTTGACCGAACGTCAACGCCTTACTTACGAGCGCGCTGCGGCCTTGCGCGGGCAAACTCTCACCCAATGGGCCACAGCCCACCTTGACGAGAGCTCCGCACGTGATATCGCCGAGGCATCAACAACCTATCTTTCTCCTGATGGTTTCGATGCATTTTGCGAAATGCTCGATTCCCCCATGCCCCAAGCCGCAAAAGCGCTGCTTGACCGTAAAGCGGTTTGGGAATGAGCACATTTACCAAGCCCGTTCAACTCCCCGTTGACCAAGGCATCGAGGCTTTCCACTGCGGAAATACTCTTGTAGACGGATGGGCTAAAAACAGATCAGCCTCGGCGCGAAGAAGAGGATCAGCAGTTATATACGCATCGTATTGCGACGGCGCAGTCGCTGGGTTTTATACGTTGTGCACGCACTCCGTGGCTCGCGAAAATGTTGATGGAGGATGGTTCGTGCGAAACTCCCCCTCCCAAGTCCCCACAGTGCTGCTTGGAATGATGGGGGTCGATGAGAAGTTCAAGGGGCTTGGTCTTGGAGCTTCACTGCTCAAAGATGCCATCGAGAACGCCTTGAAAATTTCTGCCCTAGCAGGAGCGCGAGCTTTAGTTGTCGATCCAGTAGATGATGAGGCGGCAGCATTCTATGAACATTTTGGCTTCGCCACCCTACCGGGCACCAACCGAATGGCGCTGAAACTTTAGATCGTCGGGCGACATCTCCTCCAGCTCCCAGCATGCCCTAAGTTACCCTACAAATAAAGATTACTACTGAAATGTAGGGTAACTACCCAAGGTATCGTATGAAGTTCTCGCTATGCCCACCCCTACGCAACATCCCAGGGCTGGAGTTCGTCGCCCAGGCGAACGATGCAGTCGTAGAGCACGGTATGGCGCTCGGCCGGGTTGGCATCCCGATGGAAATGCCCGTAATACCAGCGCTTGTAGTCCAAGCGATCTTCCAGCTCATCGAAAAATGCCGTAAGCCGATCAACGGCGGGGTAATTCCAGCCGGACGCCGGATAGAACGTGGACGAAAGCATGCGCGTGGAGCAGTGTGGGTGATTACGTAGTCGACCTTCCAGCCCACGCTGCCGAGCTTTGTCCGTGCCTCCTCAAAGTTGCGCTCGTCCGGCAGCTCCTGCGGCCACCAGCTGGAATACGGTATGCAGTATTCCTTGTCAACACTCGTGGCACCGCCCATGGTAAAGATCGTTGAGCCATCGAGTTCAAAAACCTCGCCGCGCGTCAGGCGCCGTACGGGAGAGGTATCCGACAGGCGCTGCGTCAGCCCACCGTGCCACAACTCCATGGGTCGCTCCGCCCAGTGATCGAAACGCTCGTGGTTGCCGTCGATGAACAGCACGGTATAGGGGCGCGACTCCAGCCAAGCGATGTCGGCGCATTCCTCGGCAGAGAAATCCCACAGAAAGCCAAAGTCGCCCGCGATGATGAGATAGTCGTCGCTCGTCAAACTATCCCCAAGATCCCAGTCGCGCAGCTTTTGCATGTCGACGCCGCCGTGAATATCGCCCGTCACATAGACCGTCATCGGATCACCACTTCCCTGTAAGTCGCTAGCCCGCATTCTGCACGATCACTAAGCCAACCGTTCCAGCCCTTCCATCCCTTAGGGCTTACCCCTCGTTCTTCCATCCAAACGGGTCAAGCACCCAAAAAACCAGATCGAGCGCGCTGCCGGTCATCATGGCGCCGGCAAGGGCCATGCAAATGTGTAGAGAGACGGCACTTCGGAGCACGTCGAACGGCCCCAGAACAGCCAGCAGCGCGACCGCTGCGCCGGCAAGGCACAGCACGAGGCACGGCCCCGCGTCCTTGACGTACTTCTTTGCGAGATGCTTGGTGTTGTCACTCATTACTATCGAGCTCCTTAGAGGGTCGTTGTTCAGGTACATGCCGCCGCGGCAGAGCAGGGCGACAGGGTAAGTGTCACATGTCGTGCGGACATCAATGAAGAAACCGCCTGCTCGACCAACCCTTGACGCCGTTTTGCACCGGCACCCCATCCCCCGCTATCGAGGTCTAATACTTTTCCCGAGAAGTGAACGGCTGATTTTGGACCCCTGAAACATCCGCATTTTTCGGCCGCAAAATCGCAGGATTTCAGCACCGAAACCGCAGGAAACGACACGCTCAAAGTGTCGATGCTTCGGCGGTCCGATTTAGCTCGTTCACTTCTCCGGAAAAGTATTAGACCTTGATTCTTTGCTGCCCCGAGGGTGCGGCGCTTCCTTCTCTGGAACCCTCACTAGCACTGGCACCCCTAGCCGCTGCGATCGCAGGCATGCCTATAATGAGACATGTTTCCTAATGAGAAAGGAATCCAGCTATGAACGAAGCCAGGCTCGCCGATTTGAACGAAATCCAGGACTTTTTCACCCGTGTCGACAGGCCCTCTGTCGAGCCGATAGGCGTCAAAGACTTTATTGGTTGGTGCAACAATCCCTACAAAAATGATTCCAATAGGACAGTAGATGACCAGGCCAATGTGCTTGGTCAAACCGTACGCAGCCTAAATTGCCTTAATGAAGACAGGCTTATGGAGATGAAATCTGCCCTGAAAGAAGGCAGGTGGAATGAATGGCTTAAAAACAATGGTATAAAAGCATCACCGGAAGATGCTGTTTTCTACCTTGCGCTTAAACACCGCACCGACAGCCAAGGGCATTACCGCTTTTACTTCGACAAAGATTCGGTTGCAGAAATCGATGCCTTTAATCCTTTCAAGGACAATACGACTGTTTTAGATCAGCAGTGGCATGTGCTCATCTCCCTGCTTGCGTTCCGTGACGTCGCCCATGCCCTAAGCAACGAGTGGCACGAATGCCATTGCCTATACCAGCACATTAAAGACTGGGACAAAGGTGACTTGAACGCCCTGGAACTGCGATTCAGCCGTTATGCCTCCGGCACCATTGAACTTCAACTTAGATCAAAGGGTAAAAATTGGCAACGGCAGCCCTCTTCGGCGATGAACGAATGGCTTAGGGTAGCGTTGTGCAGGCCGTAGGAGAACTAATCGCCCACCAACTTACTCCAGCCCTTGGCCGCTGTACTTCCCCGTCTCCGAGTCGTAGCTCAACACGGCGACCTCGCCGTTCTTCATGACGTTCCCGTCGATGTAGTAGTGGCTGGCCCCGTCATGCCAGATGCCGCGATAGCCCGCAATGCCCGAAACAACCTCGGTGTTGATATGCCCGGCGATAACATCCAGATAGAACTCGCGCCCCACGTAATCGGGCAGCATCATGGTTAACGACTCGACAGCCGTGCCAAGCTTCCAATCCTCCCCGGCTTCCTCGTCAACGCCGGCGTGCACAAAGACCTGGCCGAAGGGGCTCTCGTAAAAGTAAGGGAGCTTGCGAACCCACGCGATGATGTCCGCGTGCTCGGCCTTTATGCGCTCAACCGTAAAGGCGTAGGCCTCCTCGAACTCCCTGAGCCTCAAAAGGTGCTTAACGTGCTTGAATGCCTCGGCGTCTAAGAAGCTCTTGGCCGTTGCCAGATTGCTGTCGGCAAGTATCCATGCCTGCGTGAAATTGGGGTCATTCACCTCGTCAATGTACTCGAGGAACATCTCCTCGTGGTTGCCGCGCAGCGCCACGACGCGATCGCCGTAGCGCTTTTGCAGGTCCATGACGAGCTCGAAGACCCCGAGTGAATCGGGGCCTCGGTCGCAGTAGTCGCCAAGCAAAACCAGCTTGGAATCCTCGGCATCGAGGTCGACGGTGGAAAGCGATGCCTTAAAGGCGTCCAAGCACCCGTGAATGTCGCTCATAGCGTAGATATGCACGTATGGCCCCCTGTTTGCGTCGGGACCCCACTCGTTTGCGCCATGCGGCACGGCGGCCCCTCTGATTTCGCGGGCGCCAGGCAGCTTTGCCCTGACGCGCCCTCAACGTTGACAATAAGTATATCTCGCCGTGCGGACACAAATTTACCCTTGGGCTCTAGCCGCTCGGCCTGCGCTTGCCTCAAAGGCCGCCTCCGCGTCACCCAAAAACTCATCCAACATTAATCTTGGCTCAAGAATCGCTTAATCTATAACCTGCACTATAGAGTTCGACCAAGGGCGGGGCGGCGCCGCGCGACGCAGGCCGCCGAACGCAACGCTCGCGCCCGGGCAAATCGCCCGGCGGCGCGCCCATCGAACGAAAGGACAGGTCATGGACGACCTCGAAAAAGTTGAAACCATCCGCACCAAGTGCAACGTGAGCTACACCGATGCCAAGGCAGCGCTCGATGCCGCCGACGGCAACGTTTTGGACGCCATTATTTGGCTCGAGTCGCAAGGCAAGACCCAGACCACGTCGGCGCACGCCGCCACCGAGTCCGAGCCGGTAGATGAGCCCTCGGCCGAGATGGTCGCCGCGCAGGCCGCCTACGAGAAGTCGAGCGAAAAGACCGACTTCTCCAAGAAGATGGACAGCGTGTGGGAGTACCTCAAAAAGCTCTTCCGCCTGAGCCTGGACACCAAGTTTATCGCCACGCGCCGCGATGCGATCATCCTTAACATCCCCATCCTGATTCCCATCGTCGCCTTGTTTGCCTGGGGCGCCACGATATGGCTGATGCTGATCGGTCTGTTCTTTGGCATGCGTTACCGCATCGATAGCGACGGCGACGTGCCCGGCAGCATCAACAACCTGATGAATCACGCCGCCGATGCCGCAGACGATATCAAGCAAAATCTGAACGACGACAAGTAATCGCAGACGGGGGCACGCATGGCACGAATCCTGATCGTAGAGGACGAGGAGAAAATCGCCCGCTTTGTGACGCTCGAGCTGGAGCACGAGGGCTACCAGGTGGAGCACGCCGCCGACGGCCGCACCGCCGTCGACCTGGCGCTGGAGCGCGACTACGATCTGATTCTGCTCGACGTGCTGCTGCCGCAGCTCAACGGTATGGAGGTGCTGCGGCGCGTGCGCAAGCACAAGGATGTGCCGGTGATCATGGTCACCGCGCGCGATGCCGTGATGGACAAGGTAGCCGGGCTCGACGCCGGCGCCGACGATTACCTGACCAAGCCGTTTGCGATTGAGGAGCTGTTCGCACGGATCCGCGTGGCGCTGAAGCGCTCGGAGGCCATGCGGACGGCTTCGAGCGTTGGCGGCATCGGGACGGGCGCGGCGAGCGGCGCGGCCGGGAACGCCGCTGCGATACCCCCGGCTGGCGACTCGACCCAGGCATCCGCCTCGCCCTCCCCCGCCGTGCTCACCGTGGGCTCGGTTGTGCTCGATCCCGACCGCCGCGAAGTCACCGTCGGTAGTTCAACCATCGTACTCACGGCCCGAGAGTTCGACGTCCTCGCCCTGCTTATGGCGCATGCCGGCACCGTGCTCACGCGCGAGCGCATCGCGCACGAGGCGCTGGGCTACGAATACGTAGGCGACACCAACAACGTCGACGTGCACATCGCGCACCTGCGTGCCAAGATCGAAGACGCCGGCGGCGCCCGCATCATCCAGACCGTGCGCGGGGTGGGCTATGTCTGCCGCGCATAACGCCGAGACCAAGCGCGTCACCTCCATTGCCCGCGCCATCAACTGGAGCTACATGTGGCGCCGCCTGATGAGCTACGTCTGGCTCGATCTGTGGCTGCTGGTTGTTGCGGCGGCGATCCTGGTCTATGGCTACAACCAGACGCTGCCCGACGGCGCGTTTACCGCAGGCTGGATCCCCGGCGCCACCGTTCACGGCATGTCGTTCGCCCCCGCGCGCGGCTTGGACCTGGCCACGCTCACCTATACCGTCGAGCTTGCACGCACCACCAAGACCTTCCCCCTCGCGCAGGACCTCATCGCGCTGTGGCCCCTCTATCTTGTCGTTGCGGGCGGGCAAGTCATCAGCGTGCTCAACATGCTCAGCGGCGCTCGCCGCGTGCGCCGCACCATGGTACCGCTCAACGACCTGGCCCTGCGCGTGGACGAGCTCGGCCGCATGCAGCTCTCCGGCGGCAAGATGGAAACGCTGGAGCAGGCAATCGAACGCGCGAGTGTCGACTCGCCGAGCGTCACCACCGGCGACGCCGACCTGGCGAGCATCGAGGTCGCGCTCAACCGCCTGCTGCGCCAGATGCAAGAGGCCAAGCTACAGCAGATGCGCTTTGTCAACGATGCGAGCCACGAGCTGCGCACGCCCATCGCGGTGATTCAGGGCTACGTGAACATGCTCGACCGCTGGGGCAAAGACGACCCGGACGTGCTGACAGAATCCATCGCGTCCCTCAAGGCCGAAAGCGAGCACATGCAAGAGCTCGTGGAGCAGCTGCTGTTTTTGGCGCGCGGCGATGCCGGCCGCACCGTACTGAGGCGCGTGGACACCAACCTGGCCGCACTGGTCGGCGAGGTGTGCGAGGAATCGCAGATGATCGATGCCGCGCACACGTATCGGCTGGCGTACGACACTGCGCTCGCCAGCGACCCGCGCTGCGATGCTTCTGTCGACGTGGCGCTCGTGAAGCAGGCCCTGCGCGTGATCGTGCAAAACGCCGCCAAGTATTCGGACGCGGGCACGTCCATCACCTTTGGCGTAGCGCAGGATACGGGCACGGGCGCGATCGACATAAGTGTTGAGGACGAGGGTATCGGCATGAATCAGGAATCCGCAGCTCACGCGTTTGAACGGTTCTACCGCGCCGACAACGCACGCGATGCCGGCGCGCAGGGCTCGGGTCTGGGGCTTGCCATTGCCAAGTGGATTGTCGATAGCCATGGCGGCGTTATTGGCGTGACCTCGGTCGAAGGCGTCGGCAGCCGCTTTACGATTCGCCTGCCACGATAGGAAGCCCCTCGGCGTAAAAAAGGGATAAGGCCATGCGGCCCTATCCCTTTTTGTTCGTTATGGCAGTTTGTGCGCTACTCGCGGCACAGATGCACGGCGAAGCCGGCGAACTCGCGCTTAAAGTACACGAGCTTGGTAGAACCGTCGGGCAGCAGCGCGCGCGACTCCTCGTTAACCTCGAGCCCGCGCTCGGCAAACCACTTCTCGGCCGCATCGATGTCGTTGACGGCAAAGCCGATGTGGCCCTTGGTGCCACGACCGTTCTGCTTCATGACCTCGATCAGCGAATCGTTAAAGTACGAAACCGGGGTCTCGATAACGGGCAAGCCCATCATCGTCGAGAACAGCTCCGCGATCTCCAAGGCGTCTGCCGGGTCGGCGGCGTTGATGCCCACATGGGCGACGCGCATGCCAAAGAGCTCGACCGGATTGGCGTTCTGCTCATTCATACAGGCAGCGCCTACTGAGCCATGACGTCGAGAACGGCCTTCTCGGCAGCAACGCGGTTCATGCCGGTCATGAAGGGCACGCCGCTCACGTACGGGCAGGTGAGGCCCTCGGGGGCAACGGTGGTGGCGATCAGCAGGTCGGCGCCTTCGTCGCAAGCGTCCTTAGCCTCGGAGATGGCGCACTGCATGATCTCATACTTGCCGGCATAACCGTTGGCGTCGAGCATGGTAGCGACCTTCTGGGCAACGAGCGTGGAAGTAGCAGCGCCAGCACCGCAAGCCAAAACGATCTTCTTCATAGGTAATGTCTCCCTTCATGGTTTACTTTAGGTAAGTGTACCGCAGCGAGCGATTGTGCTCGGCCTCGATGCACTTTTGTACCAGTTTGCCTGCGCACTGCGTATAATACATCTAGTACGTGTTGTCATACCGCCTGTTTTATGAGCGACCGAGGAGCTCAATATGCCCGATTCCCGCACACTCTGGACCGCCGTCGTCATTATTTGTATCGCCGTGTCGGTGTTCTTTAGCGTTAAAAAACGCACCACGTTTAAACGCCTGCAGCAGCTTATGGCCGCCAAGCAGTGGGACGAGTTCGATCGTTTGCTCGACGGCAAACTCACCAGCATGCTGTACCCGCGCTACAACCGCGACTACCTGCGCCTGAACTCCTATCTGCTGCGCGAGGACCACGAGCGCGCTGGCGAAATGTTCGACCTGCTGCTGGGGCTCAACCTGCCCAAGATGCAGCGCGTCGACCTGGTAATTAAGGCCTTTAACTACTACGTTGGCCAGGAGGACCGCAAAAAGTCCAAGGAGTTGCTGCACGAGATCAAGGGCTTTGAGGGCGGTCAGGCCGAGGCAGTCGCGCACGAGTGTCAGCTGATGTACGACACGATGATCCTCAAGCGCCACAACGACATTCCCGAACTGGAGCGCATGCTCGAGGATGTCGGCGACGACCCGGTCAAGCGCTGCCGCCTGGAGTACCTGCTGGCCCTGCAGTACAAGAACAAGGGCGACGAGGCCAAGTTCCAGGAGTTCCTGGAGAAGTCGGGCCAACACTCGATGGCCGTCAACGCGTAACGGACGGCTTGTGCTAGACTTCTAGTCTCACGGGGGCGTGGCGGAATTGGCATACGCAGGAGACTTAAAATCTCTCGCCGCAAGGATTGTGGGTTCGAGTCCCACCGCCCCTACCATTGGCTTTTACGGGCCCGTATCTCCCAGAGATGCGGGCCCGTTTCTTTTGCACGCCGGTGGGGCTCGAACCCGCGAGGGGGCAAGCGTTAAGCAAACGCGGAGCGTTTGTAGCGAGCCGGCGAG
>NZ_QSKJ01000008.1:0-15391 GCF_003469895.1 Collinsella sp. AM28-11LB | reverse complement strand
CCCCGCGAGGGGGCAAGCGTTAAGCAAACGCGGAGCGTTTGTAGCGAGCCGGCGAGGGCGCCGGCAGGCGACCGAAGCCGGTGCGTATTTGCGAAGCAAATACGCAGACGTCCCACCGCCCCTACCACGTATTGTTTACGGGCCCGTGTCCCCAAGGGATGCGGGCCCGTTTCTTTTAGATGCCGTCAACTGCAGGGCAGCTAATTTGGGACGGGGCTTTTTTGACTACTTTTCCGCCCACCCAATGAGTTTTCTGGGACGGGGATTAAAAAATCATTAGGTACACAATGATTTTTTAATCCCCGTCCCAGAAAACTCATTCACGGAAAGGCTCGGGCGGACCATGTAGCTAAAAAAGCCCCGTCCCAAAAAGACTACTTTTAGAGTGTGCTGAGAGTGGGGGTCCAGGCGATGGTGGGGGTCGCGCCGTCGAGAGTCTCGTTGATGGTTGCTGCCATGCCGGCGAGGAGGCTGTTCTCGCTCACGGTAAGCGCCCTGTAGCCACCTGCGCGCATGAGTTCGCGAATCACCACGGCGCCAGCGAGAATCACGCCCGCACGCTTGGGCTGCACGCCTGGCAGCGTGGCGATGCCCGCAACGTCCAGGGCAGACATGCACTCGATAGCGGTCGAGACCTGCTCCATCGAAAGCTCGCGCAGGTGCACAAAGCTCGAATCGTACGGCTCCAGCTCGTGAACGAGTGCAACGAGCGTGGTGACGGTGCCACCCACCGCGACCAAGCGCTCGGCGCGCTCAAAGTTGTTGGGCAGGCTCTCAAAGTACGCCGTAAACTGCTCGTTTGCCCAGTCGGCAGCAGCCGCAAGCTCACCTGCCAAAGGCGGCAGCGCCGAGAAAAACCGCTCTGTTACACGACGGCAGCCAATGTCCAGCGAACGCGTGCCCTCCAGCGCAAAGACCCCGCGCTCCGGAGCGTATACACCCGTCGCAAGCTCCGTCGACCCGCCGCCCGAATCCGCGACGATGATGCGCTCGCCCGCAAAGTCGTGCGCCACACCAAAAAACGTCAGGCGCGCCTCGACCTCGCCCGGAATCACCTGCGGTTCGAGCCCCAGCTCGCGCAGGCCGCCTAGCAGCAGGGCGGCGTTGGACGCATCACGCGCGGCGCTCGTGCATGTGGTGCAGATGCGCACGGCCCCAAAGGCACGGGCTTCGTCCACAAACATGCGGCACGCAGCGAGCACGCGCTCAACGGCCGCCTCGCAAAAGCGCCCCGTCGCGTCCACGCCCTCGCCCAAGTCGGTGATCTCGGTATGCTTGGACGATTCCACGATCGCCCCGGCCTCGACCTGCGCCAGCACCAGTCGCGACGACACCGTTCCCAGGTCGATCGCGGCCACCTTATATCGTTTGCACTCTGCCATTGCGGGCTCCCTTCCGGGCGTTACTCGCCTACTCGCCGCTGGACGCGACCGTCTGACCCTCGACGCCGTTAAATCCAAACAGCATGTCGAGCGTCTGAATGTACCACGGCGCGTCCTTGCCGACTTCTTCGATCTCCTTGGCCACCTCGCTGGCCTTCTTGGCGTTCGACGACTTCTTTTCAGCCGACGACGAGTCCGAATCATCGTCCAGGCCCAAGACATCAATCCTAGTCTCACCAGGCATCACCAGGCCCAGGTCCTCGGACGCCGCATCCTTGATACCCTCCTCCGAGAGCAGCTTGTCGACGCTTTTTTGCAGCTCGTCGTTATATTGCTCGCGAATCTCGACCTGCTTGGCCAAGATGTCGCTCGAGCGCTTAGCCACGTACAGGTCGCGTACGGGAAAATACAGGCTCACGAGCGCCAGCGCCACCACGATACCGATAAACAGCAGGCGCAGAGAGCCATGCGTAAAGTCATAGATCGCCTTGACCACCGCATTGTCGTTGGCGTAGCGCATAAAGTCCGCGCCCGAAAGACGGCTCGAAGGTCTGCTCGATTTGTCGTGCGTCTGGGCCGAGGGACGCGACGAATGCGGCGAACGTGTCGGACGTACTGGTCCATCTGTCGAAGTATTCACTTGAGCATTGGGGCGCGAGGTACTTGTCGGGCGCTGCGTGGAGCGGTCGGCGCCGGCGTAGGCGGACCCACCGAGCTGCACCGTGCGCGCAGGGCGAGGCGACGGCTCGCGCGAACCGGCGGAATAGTACCTGTTGTCGTAAATCTGATCCATGTGCGCCTTGTGCGGTTGAGGTTTGTTTGCGCTAAGTCCTTTAGTTATAGCACGAGCATGCGCACCGCCTTCGCCAGCCTTTGCTCGACATAAAAAAGGCGCTGAGCCGTGTGGCCCAGCGCCCGATAGCGCTCTGTAGCATCTAGCTGGAGCGGGGCAAAGCCGAGTCTGCCCCCTCCCCGCCAGGCTCGTCTGTCTAGCGAATGTTGTAGAACGCGGCCTTGCCGGCGTAGCGCGCGCTGCCCTCAAGCTCGTCCTCGATGCGGATGAGCTGGTTGTACTTGGCGATACGGTCACTGCGGCACGGGGCGCCCGACTTGATCTGGCCGGCGTTGACGCCCACGACCAGGTCGGCGATCGTGGAGTCCTCGGTCTCGCCGGAGCGGTGGCTCACGATGCAGGCGTAACCGGCCTCCTTGGCGGTCTCGATGGCCTCGAGCGACTCGGTGAGCGTGCCGATCTGGTTGACCTTGACCAGGATCGCGTTGGCGGCACCCAGCTCGATGCCCTTCTTGAGGCGCTCGGTGTTGGTGACGAACAGGTCGTCGCCCACCAGCTGCACTTTGTTGCCAATGCGGCGGGTAAGCTCGACCCAGCCGTCCCAGTCTTCCTCGGCCATGCCGTCCTCGATGGAGATGATGGGATAGGTGTCGACGAGCTTCTCCCAGTAATCGACCATCTGGGCGCTCGTATACTCAACACCCTCGCCCTTGAGCTCGTACATGCCGGTCTCGGCGTTGTAGAACTCGGTCGAGGCCGGATCCATGGCGTACATGAAGTCGACGCCGGGCTTAAAGCCGGCCTTCTCCACGGCCTTGGTGATGTACTCGAACGGCTCGGCATTGGTCTTGAGGTTGGGGGCAAAGCCGCCCTCGTCGCCCACGCCGCCGCCAAGGCCCGCCTCGTGCAGCACGCCCTTGAGGGTGTGGTAGACCTCGGCACACCAACGCAGACCCTCGGCAAAGCTCGGGGCGCCCACCGGCATGATCATGAACTCCTGGAAGTCGACGTTATTGTCGGCATGCACGCCGCCGTTGAGGATGTTCATCATGGGCGTGGGCAGCAGGTGGGCGTTGACGCCGCCCAGGTACTGGTACAGCGACAGACCCGCCGACTCGGCAGCGGCGCGGGCAACGGCCAGCGACACGCCCAGGATGGCGTTGGCACCGAGCCTGGTCTTGTTGGGGGTACCGTCCGCGGCAATCAGCGCGGCATCGACGGCGCGCTGGTCGAAGGCGTCAAGGCCCACGACGGCGTTAGCGCACTCGTTGTTGACGTGCTCGACGGCCTGCGAAACGCCCTTGCCCAGGTAGCGGCCCTTGTCGCCATCGCGCAGCTCGCAGGCCTCAAAGGCGCCGGTCGAAGCGCCCGAAGGCACCATTGCGCGGCCGAAGCTGCCGTCCTCGAGCACGACCTCGACCTCGACGGTGGGATTGCCGCGGCTGTCGAGCACCTCACGACCGTAGACGTCCAAAATATCGCTCATGTTGTCTCCCTCTCACTTGGAAACGTAGTGGATGCAAGCGACTGGCCGACTGCGCACCGTCGGTGCGCCTCCGTAAGTTAGCCCGTCGCACTTTTTGCATTATGCCCTAAGTTAGCCGTGGGATACAATTGTTCTTCGAATAATTTAGCGGGAACGATGAGGCATGTCAGCCCGTCGTTCCCGCAGTCTTACTCCTCCGCCTTGGCGGCATCCCAGAGGTCGTTGAGGCCGTGAGTCGAAAGCTCGGCAAGATCCACGTGGACGTCGGCTGCCATCTGTTCCATCGCGGCCCAGCGGCGGCGAAACTTTGCCGTACTGGCGCGCAGGGCACTCTCGGCGTCAATCCCCTCCTTGCGCGCAACGTTGACCAGGGCAAAGAGCAGGTCTCCAAACTCCATCTCGCGCTCGGGCGAGCCGGGAGCCTCGGCCTCAAACTCGGCACGCTCCTCGGCAACCTCGTCCCACACGTCCTGGACCGTCTCCCACTCAAAGCCCACGGCCGCTGCTTTGCGCGACACCTTCTGCGCCTGCATCAATGCCGGCAGATGCGTGGGCACGCCGTCGAGCAGGCCCTCGGGTACCGCCTCGCCTGCTGCCACGGCCTTGTCCTTGGCAGCCTTCTCGGCAAGCTTAACCTCGTCCCAGATCTTGAGCACCTCGTCGGAGTTCTCGGCATCCACATCGCCAAACACGTGCGGATGACGGCGAATGAGTTTGGCGTCGATATCGCGTGCCACGTCGGCCAGCGTAAACTCACCGGCGTCGGCCGCAATCTGCGCATGCAGCACGACCTGCATGAGCACGTCGCCCAGCTCCTCGCGCAGGTGTGCCGCGTCGTCGGCCTCAATGCAGTCGAGCGCCTCGTAGGCCTCCTCGATCATGTTCTTGCCGATGCTCTGATGCGTCTGCTCGCGGTCCCACGGACAGCCGTCGGGCTGGCGTAGGCGCCAGATGGTCTGCACCAGATGCTGCAGCTCGGCCGACGCATCTACCAGCGTCGACAGGTCGCGCGAACCCTCGGCATTTTGCTGAGCCATATGCTCGGCCATGGTTACTCCTCCTCCAGGATCACGTGGCGGAACGCACCGCCCTCATAGATACCGTAGCCGTGCGTACCGTCCTTGGGAATGCTCACGCTGCCGGGATTGAACAGCCACAGGCCCGGGTGCGCCTCGCTTGCCTCGTTAACCTTGATATGCGTGTGACCGTAGACGAGCGCGGAGCCCTCGGGCAGCGCAGGCGCGTGGTCGACGCTGTTGTGCATGCCGGCGCCAAAGACATGGCCATGCGTCAGGAACAGCTCGCGGCCGGCCTCGTCGAACAGCGTGGCGTAGTCTGCCATGACGGGAAAGTCGAGCACCATCTGGTCGACCTCGGCGTCACAGTTGCCGCGCACCGCGATGATGCGGTCGGCCAGGGCGTTGAGCAGCGGAATCACGCGCTTGGGGGCGTAATCGCGCGGTAGGTCGTTACGCGGGCCGTGGTAGAGCAGGTCGCCCAGCAGCACGATGCGGTCGGGCTGCTCGGACTCGATGGCGTCGCACAGGCGCTCGGCCCAATATGCCGAGCCGTGGATGTCAGAGGCGATGAGACATTTCATGGGAAGTCCTTTCGGGATGGGGCAAATAGGGTTGGCGTGGCGCGTCGCTCGCCCGTACTACTCAAATTGCAGTACCGCGCTCTGAGCTGCCTGCATCACGCGCTGGAGCGGCACGCTGTGCTCGCGGGCAAGGCGGGCGCAGTCCTCGTACTCGGGTGCGGCGCGCTCGCTGCCATCGGGCAGGGTTGCCACCTTAACGGACACCTCGCCCCAAGGCGTTGCGACCTGCTCAAAGCGGCGCGGCAGGCAGACACGCTCCATGACCTGGCGCCGAATGCCGTTGGTCGTGGTTTCCAAAAAAATAATCGTCTGCAGGCGCTCGATATCCTCATGCGAGCAGATCACCTGCAGCTGCCAGCCGGGACGGCCTTTCTTGCAGTAGAGGGGCAGCCAGTGTACCTCGCGCGCACCCGCCTCGCGCAGGCGATCGGCGGCGTAGGCGAGCACCTCGGGCGACGCATCGTCGATGTCGCATTCCAGCTTGACGATGGTTTCGGGCGCATCGGTCTCGCGGGACAGCGGTGATTTGCTATCGCATTGCATACGGTCCGGGTCCTTTCCGCACGGGCTCGTTTTGTTCATCCAAACGCTAGCACATCGGACGTGGCGCAGACGTGACTTTCGTCCATCGCCGCCCTCGCCCTTATCCAAATGTGTACGTCAGCCTCCAAATATGCCATTTTTTGTCGGTTTTGGAGGCTGACGTACACGTTTTGAGAGCGCAAGCGAGGCCGCACCGCGCGCCGCGCAGCCTTTCCAATCGATTTCGACCCCCGACGTGCCCGGCGTTTTGAGAGTTGCGCCATTACAATGGAGCGGATTCGCCAAATGCAAAGGAGTCGCCATGCCCGCATGCCCGCTGGTCGATTGCCACACCCATACTTCGTTTTCGGACGGCCATGCCTCGTTTGAGGACAACGTCCGCGCCGCCACCGCTGCCGGATGCCGCGTCATGGTCTCGACCGACCACCTCACCCTGCCTGCCAGCATGGATGCTAACTGCGAGGTGCAGGTCGTCGAGGGCGACTTGCCGGTGCACCGCCTGGCTTTTGAGGACGCTCGCAAGCTTGCCGCGCAGATCGCACCCGAACTCGAGCTTATCTATGGCTTTGAATGCGATTGGTACCAAGGTTGCGAGCCTTTGGTTGAGAGCTGGTCCCAGGGCGCCATCGTACGCCTGGGTAGCGTGCATTGGATTGGCAACCCAGGCGATATTGCGGCAGGCGCCGCAGGCACGGCGGGGACAGAGGACGTCGCTCGCCCCGACACGCCCGATTCGCTCTGCGGCTGGATTGACGACGATACCAACCTGCATGTTTGGGAAAACTTAGGCGTGCGCGGCGTATGGGAGCGCTATGTCGACGACTGGTGCCGCGCCTGCGAGAGCTCGCTCAACTTTGACGTGATGGCCCATCCCGACCTAGTCATGCGTTTTTCGAAAGAGGGCTTTGCGCCCGACTTTAACCCCATGCCCTTTTGGGAGCAGATGGCCGAGTGCGCCCACGACACGGGCCGCCGCGTTGAGGTTTCTACCGCCGCGCCGCGTAAGGGCTTGGACGACTACTATCCCGCAACCGGATTGCTGCGTTGCTTTGCCCACGCCGAGGTGCCGATTACTTTTGGCTCGGACGCACACCGTGCCCGCGACATCTGCTGGAACATCCGTGAGGCCCAGGCACACGCCTACGACTGTGGCTACCGAACCTTCGATATCCCCCACCCCACCGGCGAATGGGAATCCACGCCCCTCGCCTAAGACTAGTCGTTGGGGACGTTCTTAAACAACTATTGACGGCGGGCGTTGAGTTCGCCGGCCAGCTCATCGAGGGTGATGCCGTAGCGCTCGAGCGTCACGAGCAGGTGGTAGATCAGGTCGCCGGCCTCGTAGCGGATGTGATCGTGGTCGTTATCCTTGCAGGCCATGATCACCTCGCTCGCCTCCTCGGCAAGCTTCTTGAGCAGCTCGTCCTCGACATCGGTCAGCAGGCGAGCGGTATAGCTCTCCTGCGGCGATGCGTCGCGACGGCCGTGAATCACCCCGGCGAGCCCCGTCAGCGTCTCACCGATATTTCCATCCTGAACATTCGCGGTGCGCACACCCATGGTTCAATCCTTTCTGGTTGGCCAAGCGCCTGGTCGAGCGCCCGCCCTACGCGAGTTTTCTAAAGAAGCAGGTACGGTTGCCGGTATGGCAGGCCGGACCCGGCGAGTCGACCTTGACCAGCAGCGTATCGCTATCGCAGTCGGCCCAGAGCTCCTTGACCTCCTGCATATTGCCGCTCGTCGCGCCCTTGTTCCAGAGCTCCTGGCGGCTGCGGCTCCAAAACCACGTGGTCCCGGTCTTGAGCGTAAGCCCCACCGATTCCTCGTTCATCCAAGCAACCATAAGCACCTCACCGGTGTCATACTGCTGAACCACACAAGGAATCAGCCCACGGTCGTCGTATTTGAGCTCTGCCGCGGTTGTCACTTGCTCCATTTAGAAGTCCAATCTCACAGGTATTCCCTGGCTGGCCATGTATTCTTTGACTTCGCGAATGCTGAAGGTCCCAAAGTGAAAGACACTTGCTGCCAGCACGGCATCGGCTTCGCCCTCGATCACGCCCTCGGCAAAATGCTCGAGCGTGCCCACGCCGCCGCTTGCGATCACCGGGATCGGCACCGCGCGCGCCACGGCGCGGGTGAGTGCCAGGTCGAAGCCAGCCTTGGTGCCGTCGCGATCCATGCTGGTGAGCAAGATCTCACCGGCGCCGCGACGAGCCGCTTCCTCGGCCCACGCCACCGCATCGATACCCGTGGCGTTACGGCCGCCCGCGGTAAAGACCTCCCACTTGTCGGCTCCCGGCTCACCGGGCAAACCAACACGCTTGGCATCGATCGCCACGACCACGGCCTGGCTGCCAAATGCAGCGGCAGCTTGGCTGACCAGCGACGGATCGCGCACGGCAGCAGAGTTGAGCGACACCTTATCGGCACCGGCAGCCACCATGGTTCGCATGCCCGCCAGGTCACGAAAACCGCCGCCCACGGTATAGGGAATGGCCAGCTCCTCGGCCGCATGCGCCGCCATCTCAATGGTCGTCGCACGGTTATCGCTCGTCGCAGTGATGTCCAGGAACACGACTTCGTCCGCACCCTCGCGGTCGTAGGCGCGCGCCAGCTCCACCGGATCGCCCGCATCGCGCAGGCTCACAAAGTTGACGCCCTTGACCACGCGGCCGTCCTTAACGTCCAGACAGGGAATCACACGCTTGGTAAGCATGGGCTACTCCTCCCCTCGGGCGGCGGCCAGCGCCTGTGCCAGCGTAAAGTTGCCCTCGTAGAGCGCGCGACCGGTGATCGCACCCTCAATAGCATCCTCACCCACCGCGGCAAGCGCGCAGATATCGTCGAGTGTCGAGATGCCACCCGAAGCCACGACGGGAAAACCCGCGACCTCGGCCACATGGCGATACGCCGCCACGTCGATGCCCGTCTGCATGCCATCGCGCGCGATGTCGGTGTACACCAAATGCTTAAAGCCCAGCTCGGAAAGCTGCGCCACCGCATCATCGAGCGCCACGCCCGCGCCATCGCGCCAGCCGTTCACCTTGACCTGGCCGTCACGGGCGGCGATGTCTGCCACCAGCAGCTCGCCAAAGCCGCGCGCTGCCACCTCGGCAAAACCCGGCTCGGTCACCAGCACGGTCCCCAGCGCAATACGGCGCGCGCCATAGCCGGCCAGCTCGTCGATGCGTGCGAGCGAGCGGACGCCGCCGCCCACGTCCACGGACAGACCGTCGACGCCGCAGATAGCCTTGATCGCCGTCGAGTTGGCAGCGCATGCGTCCTCATCCTCGCCAAAGGCAGCGGACAGGTCGACGACATGCACCCAGTTCGCACCCTGCTCGGCAAAGGAGCGGGCAACGGCCACGGGGTCGTCGGAATATACCTTGCAGCGGCTCCGGTCGCCGCGCTCCAGGCGCACGACCTTGCCGCCGATCAAATCGATTGCGGGAAACAGAATCATCGGCCGGCCTCCTCGACGATGTTGACGAAGTTCTTAAGGATGCGCTGTCCCAGCGCGGAGGATTTCTCGGGATGGAACTGGCAGCCCCACACGTTGCCGTGGCGCACGATGCACGGGAAGCTCCGCGTGTAGTGCGTGCGCGCCAGAACATCGGCGGCATCGACATCGTCGGCCACCGCATAGCTGTGGGTGAAGTACATGTTGGCGCCCTCGGCAAAACCGGCGAGCAATGGATCGGCCGCGCCGGCGGGCGTCATGTGCACCTGGTCCCAGCCCACGTGCGGCACCTTCAGGCGACTCGATTCCAAGCGCGTGCACGAGCCGCGCATAATGCCCAGGCCATCGACCCAGGGACCGCCGGCCTGCTCGGAGGCATCGTCGTCCGCGCCCTCGTCCGCCGGCACGCCCTCGTCGCCGCGTTCAAAAAACAGCTGAAGGCCCAGGCAGATGCCGAGCAGAGGAGTTCCGGCGGCAACGGCGTCAAGCACGGCCGCCTCCTCGCCGCTCTGGCGCATAAAGGCGATCGCGTCATAGAACGCGCCCACGCCCGGGATGACCAGGCCGTCGGCGTTGCGGATCTGCTCCGGATCGTCCGATGTGCAGGCAGCGGCACCGGCGCGCGCAAGCCCGCGCACGACGCTCGACAAGTTGCCCTTGTGGTAGTCGACCACCACGATCTTCGGTTCGCCCACGCGACCCTCCTTTTTCCATCATCCAAAACCACCACGAAGGTGCCTGTCCCCTTTGTGGTGGTTTTTACCCTTGTGGCGGTTACAGTGAGCCCTTGGTGCTGGGGATTCCTTGCACGCGGGGATCAAGCTCGCAGGCGTGGCGCATCGTGCGTCCCACGGCCTTAAAGGCGGCCTCGATAATGTGGTGCGAGTTGCCGCCCGCCAGCTCGCGCACGTGCAGCGTGAGTTTGGCGTCGCGCGCAAAAGCGTAGAAGAACTCGACGGCCAGCTCGGTATCAAAGGTGCCCACGCGCTCGGTCGGCACGGGTAGATCGCAATAGGCCTGCCCGCGACCCGAGATATCAACGGCGGCCATCACGAGCGTCTCGTCCATGGCAATCGCCGCATCGGCAAAGCGCGTAATGCCCGCCTTGTCACCCAGTGCCTGGCAAAACGCCTCGCCCAGCACAATGCCCGTGTCCTCGACGGTGTGGTGCGCGTCGACCTCCACATCGCCCATCGCATGTACCGTCAGATCGAACAGGCCATGGCGGCCAAGGGCGTTGAGCATGTGGTCGAAAAACGGCACGCCGGTCGAGATATCGCACACGCCGGATCCGTCCAGATCGAGCCTAACGACAATGTCGGTCTCGCCCGTCTTGCGGGTCACCTCGACATAACGGCCCATCTACATCTCCTCCTTCACCAGCGCGGCAAACGCTGCCAGCACCTCGTCGTTTTCCTGCGGGGTACCCACGGTAATGCGCAGACAGTCCGCAAGCCCCGGCGCGTAGCTAAAGTCGCGCACCAAAATTGAATACTCGTCGCGCAGGCGCTCGCGCACGCGCGTGGCGTGCGGCGTGCGCACGAGCACAAAGTTCGCCGCGCTCGGCCACGCCTCCACGGGCAGGCCCTCGGCAGCCATTGCGCGCAGGGCGCACAGCTCGCGCACGCGCTCGGATACAACCTGTGCCACCACGGGCGCGTACGCATCGCGGGCACGCACGCAGGCAAGCGCCGCGGCCTGGCTCAGCACGCTGACTGAATAGATCTGGCGAATCGCCGCGAACACGTCAATAACCTCGGGTGACGCAATCACATAGCCCAGACGCGTGCCGGCGGCGCCGAACGCCTTGGACAGCGTATGCAGAATCACCAGGTTGGAATGCTCGGCGATAAGCCCTTGCGCCGTGGTGGCCGCGCCAAACGAATCGTCAGCAAACTCCACGTAGGCCTCGTCGACCATCACCATGCCGGGACACGCATCGCACAGAGCCGCGATAAAGTCGAGCGGCGCCACGTCGCCCGTGGGATTGTTGGGCGAGGTCACAATCGCCAGGTTGCACTCGGGCGCTGCCGCAAGCACGGCAGCCTGGTCGAGCTCAAAAGTTGCCGGGTCGCGCCACACGTCGCGCACCTCGGTCTGACAGAGCGACGCAAAGAACGCGTACTCGCTAAAGCACGGCGGGCAGTTAAGCAGGGTCCGCCCCGCGCCGCCAAACGCCAACAGGTAGTTATAGAGCAGCTCGTCGCCGCCGTTGCCCACGCAGACATTATCGCGCGCCACACCATGCCAAGCGACCAGCTCGTCGCGCAGATCGTTGGACATGGGATCGGGATAACGGTTGAGCGGCGTGGCAGCCAGGGCGGCGTCGACCGCCTCGCGCACGCCAGCCGGCACGGGATAGGTGTTCTCGTTGGCCGAAAGGTTGATGCGCGTGGGCGTAAAGTTGGGATCGTAGGGCTCAATGCCGGCCAAGTAGGGCTGGACGAGCTCCTTCATACGGGGCGTGAGCTCGGCCATATTAGGCCTCCTTGCCAGTCGCGCCGGCGCCATCCGCGCTTGTAGCCGCCAGGTCCACGCCCTCGGCAACCGTCGCCACGGCGTCGCCCGGCCAGGCAACCTTGGTCAGGTCGGCCGCCGCCAGCGACTCGGCGCTCACGGAATCCTCGCCCTGTTCCAGCACGCGACGACGCAGGGCGGCAGAAAGCGCGTGCGCCCACAGGCCCTCGGCCTCGGCTAGACGCTGCGTGGCAGGAGCATCGGAGAGCAGGCCCTCGGGTGTATAGCAAATGACACTCGAGCGCTTGACGAACTCTTCGACCGAAAGCGGGTTGGAGAACATGGCCGTGCCGCCGGTCGGCAGCGTGTGGTTGGGGCCAGCAACATAATCGCCGAGCGGCTCGGAGCTCCAGGCGCCCACAAAGATGGCGCCGGCGTTGCGGATGCCGCCGAGCAGGCCCATTGCATCCTTGCAGTGCAGCTCCAGGTGCTCGGGCGCCACGGTGTTCACGGCCTCGACGGCGGCAGCCATATCGGCGGCCACCACGATGGTGCCCTCGTTGTCGAGCGAAGAGCGCGTGATCTCGGCACGCGGCGACTGCGCCACTAGAATGTCGATACCCGCCTCGACCTCGCGCGCAAACTGCTCGTCGCAGGTCACCAGATAGCAGGCGGCAAGCGGATCGTGCTCGGCCTGGGCCATCAGGTCGGCCGCGACCACCATGGGCTTGGCCGTGGCATCGGCCAGCACGCAGACCTCGGAGGGGCCGGCGACCATGTCGATGCCCACGTCGCCCGAGACAATCTGCTTGGCCGCGGCGACAAAGGCGTTGCCCGGGCCGGTGATCTTGTCGACGCGCGGAATGGTCTCGGTACCGTACGCCAGCGCGGCCACGGCCTGGGCGCCGCCCACCATATAGATCTCGTCCACGCCGCCAAGCTTGGCCGCGGCGAGCGTGTAGGGGCTGATCAGGCCGTCCTTTTGTGGCGGCGTCACCATGACCACGCGCTTGACGCCGGCCACCTTGGCAGGGATAGCGTTCATGAGCACGGTGGAGGGATACTGCGCGCGACCGCCCGGCACGTAGATGCCGGCCGCGGCAAGCGGGGTCACCTTAACGCCGAGCATCGTGCCGTCCGGGCGCGTGGTAAACCAGCTCTGCTCGACCTCGCGCTGGTGAAACTCACGGATCTGGCGCGCAGCCTTCTCGAGCGCGGCGACAAAGGCCGGGTCGAGGCCTTCGAGCGCAGCATCGATCTGCTCTTGCGGCAGACGAAAGCTTTGCAGCTCGACACCGTCAAAACGCTGGCAGTAATCGCGCACCGCAGCATCGCCGTTGGCACGCACGTTGGCCACGATATCGCGGGCGGCGTCGACGATGTTTTGCGGCAGCACACCCTTGCGGTTGAGCTGGTTGGTAACGAGGCGCTCACCGGGAGCAAGCTTGATGGTCTTCATATCGGTATCCCCTATCGGTCGAGGTTGCGTTTGGAAAACGAGATGCCGGGCAGCGGCACCAATCGGCCCGCAGTCCGGATATGGGGGCGCCCGTGCGCGCTCGCGCTATTGTGCCGAGCCCGCGACGGGCTCAAAATGCTTGTCCTTCACGGCAGCCGCCAGGCGATCGGCCAGGTTGCGAACGCGCGGATCCAGGCGCGCGGCACCCGGGTTGACGAAGAAGCGGGCCGTGCAGTCCATAATGCGGCCGGTGATGACCAGGTCGTTGTCGCGCAGCGTGGCGCCCGTGGCGGTGATATCCACGATGCGATCGGTCATACCGACGATGGGTCCCAGCTCGATGTTGCCGTGCAGCGAAACAATGTCGGCGTTCACGCCGCACTCGGCATACCAGGCACTCGCGATGCGCGGGTACTTGGTTGCCACGCGAAGCGAACCGCGGCGGGCATAGTTGCGCTCGGCCTGACCGGCGCGCCAAACGGGCTCAGCCTCAATAAAGGTGCACAGGCCGTAACCCAAATCGACCAGCTGCAGCAGGTTGAGGTCGGCCTCGATAAGCGAATCCCAGCCGCAGATGCCGCAATCGGCACCACCGCAGCCCACAAAAGCGGGCGCATCGCTGGGGCGCACGATGACAAACTCGATATCGCCGACCGCGCCCTCGCCGGCACGCGTATCGCGACCGCGCACGATCAGGTGACGGCCGGGGTCGCGCAGCTCGGAGACGTCCAGGCCCGCGGCCTCGAGCACGTCGAGCGTGTCGGCCTTAAGCGAGCCCTTGGGAACGGCGATGCGCAGCGGACCCTCGGCACCACGGCCCGCGGCGTGGTCGCCGTCGGAAGCGGCGTCCTCAGCCGAAGTGTGCGCGGCCTCCAGACGCTCGAGCGAAAAGGCAAATCCCGCCGCCGGTACCTCGATGCCATCGCCGAACGCGCCGGTAAAGATGGAGTCGTAGCGACCGCCCGAACCCACCGGATCGGGCAGGCCACCGGCATAGGCCTTAAAGACCAGGCCCGTGTAGTAATAAAAAGAGTTCATGATGGAGAAGTCGAAGGACAGCACCTGGGCGTCCTCGGGAGCCAGGCACTCGACCAGGGCACGCAGCTCGCGCGTCAGCGGCGCGACGATACCGGCAGCTTCCAGCAGCGCATCCACACGGTCGAGTATCTCGGCACCGCCGTGCAAGCGCGGCAGCTCGCTAATGGCGGCCTTGACGGCCTCGGGCTCGGCGCTTGCCGCCACGCGGGCATCGAGGCCCACAAAGTCATTGGCGTGCACGCAGCGCAGGGCCTCGGCAGCCAGCTCGCGATCCTCGCACGCCGCGAGCAGCTCCTTAAAAGGACGCACGCTACCTGCGATAATGCGCGCATCGGGCAACGCCAGCTTGCGCACGGCCTCGGCTACCAGCGAGACAATCTCGACATCGCCCGCGGCGTCGCCCGCACCGATGAGCTCAAAGCCCAGCTGCGTAAACTGACGCGAGCCGCCGGCATTGCGCTGGCACTCGCGAACCACCGGCGCCTCGTAGCGCAGGCGCAGGGGCAGGTCGGCCGCGCGCATGCGGGTCGAAACCAAGCGCACGATCGGCAACGTGTTGTCGGGACGGACCACCAGCAAACGCCCATCATCGTCAAAGAGCTTAAACGGCGTGTCCGCAATGCGGCCACCTTCCTCGAGCGAACCCTTGTCCTCGAGCAGCGGCGTCTCAACCGGCAGGTAATGATGCTCCCTAAAGCAGCCCTTCACCGTACATGCGATCTCCTCGCGTGCCTGAGCCTCCTCGGGCAATATGTCCCGGAATCCCCACGGTGTGGCCGTCATCTGGTGAGCCTCCTCATGCTGTGTTTCATATAGAACAGAAGACCGGCATAGCTCCGCCGGTCTTCTGGGTACTTTAGCATACTAGAGTGCTTGCGGGGAAAATCGTCTTCCTCGGCTCACAGCGTATTCATTTAGAAACATAGGGGCGGGCCCTCGGCTTAATCTGGCAATTCCCCCAGCCCAGTCGGAAAGCACATCCCACTCCGAGCCACAAGTCCGGGATGAACTTTCCGCCGAAGACACCCTGCGCCGACAGCAACGCAAAAAGGGCGCCCGCGCAAATGCGGACGCCCTTGTGTAGGGTCGAGATATCAACCAGCCAAGATATCGGACCTGCGACCAGCTCTTAGTAGTCGAACTGGTGGTAGTAGCGGCGGTACTTGAGGT